>JAEDEN010000094.1 GCA_016293265.1 Oscillospiraceae bacterium
ATCACCGTGGAGTTCTACGCCATCCTTTCTCTGCTGGCCTCCATGCTGATGATCATCAATATCAGCGCCTGACCCCACAGAAAGGGGGACCCATCATGAACGGAATCGAAAAGATCACCGGCCGTATCCGGGCCGATGCCCAGGCGGAGGCCGACGCTATCCTAGCCGCCGCCCGTAAGGAGGCCGGGGAGACGGAAGCGTCCTTCCGCCGCCAGGCGGAAGGGGAGAGGGCCCTGCTCCTTGCAAAGGCGGAAAAGGCCGCCGCGGAGCGGGAGGAACGCCTTGTGAGCGCGGCCCAGATGGAGGGCCGGAAAACCATTCTGGCCGCCCGGCAGGAGATGGTGGAAAAGGCCTTCGACACGGCCTTGGAGCGGCTTTGCTCCATGCCGGAGGATCAGTATGTGCAGGTCCTGGTGGGGCTGGTGCAAAAGGCATCCTCCACCGGAAGTGAGGAAGTGCTGTTTTCCCCCGCCGACCGCAAGCGCGTGGGCAAGGCGGTGGTGGAAGGAGCCAATGCCACCGGGAAGCATCTGACCCTTTCCGGGGAGACAAGGCCCATCCGGGGCGGTTTTATCCTGCGGGATGGAAGTGTCGAGGTGAACTGCGCCTTTGAGACGCTGATCCGTCTGGAAAAGGGCCGCAGCGCGGCGCAGGCGGCTAAAATCCTCTTCCCGGAGGCGTGAGAAGGAGGACGCGGTGAAACGAATCAAGGATACTGATTATCTGGCCATCTCCGCCCGGATCCGCGCCATGGAAAATACCCTTCTCACCCGGGAGCGGATGGAACGGATATTGGAGGCCCGCACGGAGGAGGAAGCGGTGAAGATCCTGGAGGAGTGCGGCTATTCCGGTCTGGAGGATGCCACCCCGGAGGGGATTGACGCAAGCCTCCTGGCCGCCCGGCAGGAGATGCTCCGCGATTTGGGTGACAGCCTCCCGGATCAGGGGTTTTTGGATATTTTCAGGCTGAAATACGACTATCACAACGTAAAGACGCTGCTCAAGGCCCGCCTTGCCGGTGTGAAGGCGGAACATATCCTGATGAACCTGGGCCGGATCAGTCCGCAGGAGCTGACGGCCGCCTTGGAAAGCGGCGATCTGGACGCCCTGCCGGGTCTTCTCGGCCCCGCGGCGGCGGAGGCGAAGGAAATTCTGGATACCACCCGGGACGGCCAGCTTTCCGACATCGCTCTGGACCGCTGGTACTATCGGGAGATGGAGGCCATCGCAAAGGCCTCTGGCAGCGGCTTTTTGGAGGGCTTTGTGCGCCTGCAGATCGACGCGGCCAATCTCCGGGCCCTGGTGCGCACCATCCGCATGGGCAAAAATGCCGATTTTTTAAAGCTCGTCTTGCTGGAGGGGGGCCATATCGCCGCAGAGGAACTGCTCTCCGTCAGCGCCGGAAAGGGGAGCGGCCTTGCGGAACTGTATGCCCCCACGGTATTCCGCGCCGCAGCGGAAAGCGGTGCGGCGGCCCTGGGCGGCGGACCGCTGACAGAGTTTGAAAAGCGCTGCGACGACGCGGTGAGCACCTATCTGTCCGACGCCCGCTTCGTCCCCTTCGGAGAGCAGGCGGTGCTTGCCTATCTGGCGGCCCGGGAGACGGAGTATACGAATCTGCACATCTTGCTGCTGGGGCGGAGCATGGGACTGGACCCGGAGGTCATCCGCTCCCGCCTGCGGGAAAGCTGCGTATAACAGGAAGGCGGTGCACAGATGACCTATCGGATCGCGGTGGTGGGAGACTGGAATTCCGTCATGGGCTTTCGTGCCCTGGGACTGGAGACATATCCCGTCTCCTCCACGGAAGAGGCAAAGGAGTGCGTGCGCACTCTTGCAAAGGAAGATTGCGCGGTGATCTATCTCACCGAACAGGTGGCAAAGGATATGGAGGGAGAGTTGGAGCGCCATAAAGACGCTCTGCGCCCCGCCATCATCCTCATTCCCGGCCGGGAGGGCTCCCTGGGTATCGGCAAGGCCAATATCCAGCGCTCTATCGAGCGGGCCGTGGGCGCCGATATTCTGTAAACTCGGAACAAGGGAAGAAGGTATGTGATTTGAGCGGTAAAGTTGTGAAGGTTTCCGGCCCGCTGGTGGTGGCCACCGGCCTTGCCGATGCGAATATGTCCGATGTTGTCCGCGTGGGTCCCCAGCGGCTTATCGGCGAAATTCTGACCATGAGGGGCGATTCCGCCTCCATCCAGGTCTATGAGGAGACTTCCGGCCTGGGCCCCGGCGCCGTGGTGGAGACTACCGGCGCTCCCATGAGCGTGGAGCTTGGCCCCGGCATGATCGAGGGGATCTACGACGGGATCCAGCGCCCCCTTGAAAAGATCGTGGAAAAGGTGGGCGCCAACATCACCCGCGGTGTGGAGGTTCCTGCCCTGGACCGGGAGAAGAAATGGGACTTCACCGCCACTGCGGCGGCAGGCGATGCGGTGACCGGCGGCGACGTGATCGGTACCGTTCCCGAAACCCCCTCGGTGCTCCATAAGATCATGGTGCCCCCGAAGCTGCGGGGTACCATCAAAGAGATCAAAAGCGGCTCCTTCACCGTGACGGAGACCGTTGCCATTTTGCAAACGGACGGCGGGGAAGAGGTTCCCCTCACCATGATGCAGAAATGGCCCGTCCGTGTGGGCCGTCCCTATGTGAAGAAATATCCCCCCAAGCGGCCCCTTTCCAGCGGCCAGCGCATCATCGACACCATGTTCCCCATCGCCAAGGGCGGCACAGCGGCCGTCCCCGGGCCCTTCGGCTCCGGCAAAACCGTGGTGCAGCACCAGTTGGCCAAGTGGTCGGACGTGGATATCGTGGTCTATATCGGCTGCGGCGAGCGCGGCAACGAGATGACCGACGTTCTCCGGGAGTTCCCGGAGCTGAAGGACCCCCGCACCGGTGAGTCGCTGATGAAGCGCACCGTCCTGATCGCCAACACCTCCGATATGCCCGTTGCTGCCCGAGAGGCCTCCGTCTATACCGGCATCACCATCGCTGAGTATTTCCGGGATATGGGCTATGATGTGGCCGTCATCGCCGATTCCACATCCCGCTGGGCGGAGGCGCTGCGGGAGATGTCCGGCCGTCTGGAGGAGATGCCCGGCGAGGAGGGCTATCCTGCCTACCTGGCCTCCCGCCTGGCCCAGTTCTATGAGCGGGCGGGCCTTGTGGAGTGCATCGGCACCGATGAGCGGCGGGGAAGCCTTACCGCCGTGGGTGCAGTGTCGCCTCCCGGCGGCGACCTTTCCGAGCCGGTGGCCCAGGCGACCATGCGGATCGTAAAGGTCTTCTGGGCGCTGGATTCCGCCCTTGCCTACAAGCGTCATTTCCCGGCCATCAACTGGCTGAATTCCTATTCGCTGTACCTGGACTCCCTGAAGCCCTGGTTCGATGAGCACTTTGGGCCGGAGTTTATGGCCAACCGTGCCCAGGCCATGAGCATCCTTCAGAGTGAGTCCAGCCTGATGGAGATCGTCCAGCTGGTGGGTAAGGATGCCATTTCCCCCGGCGACCGGCTGACGCTGGAAGTGGCCCGTATGGTGCGGGAGGACTTCCTGCAGCAAAACGCCTTTATGGATGTGGACAGCTATTCCTCCTACGACCGGCAGGAAAAGCTGCTGGCTATGATCCTGGATTATGACAAGCTCTGCCGCGCCGCCATTGAAAAGGGCGCCGATGTGGAGCAGCTCTTCCAGATCCCTGCCCGGGAAAAGATCGGCCGCGCCAAGAGCGTGCCGGAGAATGAGTACGCTTCCGCCTATGATGCGCTCCGTACCGAAATGGAGAGGGAGATCGCCGACATCGCCAGAGGAGGTGAAGAGGGATGATCCGTGAATACAAAACCGTTGCCGAGATCGTCAGCCCCCTTATGATGGTCCGCATGGTGGAAAACGTCACCTATGACGAGCTGGTGGAAGTGGAGCTGAAGGATGGCTCCGTGCGCCGGGGAAAGGTTCTGGAGGTCAACGGCGATACCGCTGTGGTTCAGCTTTTTGAATCTGCCGCCGGCATCAACCTGGCAGATGCGAAGGTGCGCTTTTTGGGCCATCCCCTGCAGTTGGGCGTTTCCGGCGATATGCTGGGCCGGGTCTTTAACGGCATGGGCCAGCCCATCGACGGCGGCCCCGACATCCTGCCCGAGGAATACCGGGACATCAACGGCCTTCCCATGAACCCCGCCGCCCGGGATTACCCCAATGAGTTTATCCAGACCGGGGTTTCCTCCATCGACGGCCTCAACACCCTGGTGCGGGGGCAGAAGCTGCCTATTTTCTCCGGTTCCGGCCTGCCCCACGCCAACCTTGCCGCCCAGATCGCCCGCCAGGCCAAAGTCCGCGGGGATGAGACGGCCAACTTCGCCGTGGTCTTTGCCGCCATCGGCATCACCTTCGAGGAATCTGAGTTTTTCGTAAGTGAGTTCCGCCGCACCGGCGCCATCGACCGCACCGTTTTGTTCTCCAACCTTGCCAACGACCCGGCGGTGGAGCGCATCGCAACGCCCCGCATGGCCCTTACCGCCGCGGAATACCTGGCCTTTGAAAAGGGAATGCACGTCCTGGTCATCCTGACCGACATCACCAACTACGCCGAGGCCCTCCGTGAGATCTCCGCCGCCAAGAAGGAAGTACCCGGCCGCCGCGGTTTTCCCGGCTACCTGTATACGGACCTGGCCACCCTTTATGAGCGCGCCGGCCGCCAGGCGGGCAAGCCCGGCTCCATTACGCTGATTCCTATCCTCACCATGCCGGAGGATGATAAGACCCATCCCATCCCCGATCTCACCGGTTATATCACCGAGGGGCAGATCATCCTCTCCCGCGCCCTCTACCGCCAGGGGATCCACCCTCCGGTGGATGTCCTGCCCAGCCTGTCCCGTCTGAAGGACAAGGGCATCGGCCCGGGGAAGACCCGGGAGGACCACTCCAACGTCATGAACCAGCTCTTTGCCGCCTACTCCACCGGCAAGGACAACAAGGAGCTGATGTCCATTCTGGGTGAAGCGGCCCTGACGCCCACGGATCTGCTCTATGCCAAGTTTGCCGACGAGTTTGAAAAGCGCTATATCAATCAGGGGTACGAGGAAAACCGCACCATTGAAGAGACGCTGGATCTGGGCTGGGAACTGCTCAGCATCCTGCCCAAGAGCGAGCTGAAGCGCATCAAGCCGGAGTATATCGAAAAATACTGGCCCAAGGATAAGCAGTAAGGAGGGGCAACCATGGCGAATATCACGGTGATCCCCACCCGTATGGAGCTGACCCGGCTGAAAAAGAAACTGAAGACCGCCCAGCGGGGCCATAAGCTCCTCAAAGACAAGCGGGATGAGCTGATGAAGCAGTTCATGGAAACGGTTCGCTCGGTCCGCGTCCTGCGGGAGGAGGTAGAGGAGGAACTGATGAAGGCCCATCAGTCCTTCACCGTCGCCTCGGCCCTCATGAGTTCGGAGGCGCTGGAGCAGGCCATGCTCTACCCCAAGCAGAGCGTGGAGCTGACCATGGAAACGAAAAACGTCATGTCCGTCAACGTTCCGGTGTACCATACCCGGACCAGGACCGGCTCTGATGCGGATATTTATCCCTATGGCTTTGCCGCCACCTCCGGCGAGCTGGATACGGCGGTGGACGCCTTGGGAAAGGTTCTTCCAAAGCTGCTGCGGCTGGCTGAGATCGAAAAATCCGCCCAGCTTATGGCGGAGGAGATCGAAAAGACACGCCGCCGGGTCAACGCCCTGGAGTATGTGGTCATCCCTCAGACCCAGTCCTCCATCCGCTATATCACAATGAAGCTGGAGGAAAACGACCGTGCCACCACCACGCGG
>JAEDEN010000020.1 GCA_016293265.1 Oscillospiraceae bacterium
CCTGCGGCCTGAGCCAGATGATCGCCATGCGCTACGGCACGGTGCCCATCGTCCGTGAGACCGGCGGCCTTAAGGATACCGTCCACGCCTACGAGGCCTGGAGGGACTCCGGCAACGGCTTCAGCTTTGCAAATTACTCCAGTTCCGATATGCTCCACGTTATCAATGACGCGGTGTTCCTGTACAAGGATTATCCTGATGCCTTTGCCCGGCTCCGCCGCCGCGCCATGGAGTGCGACTTTAGCTGGGCCCGCAGCGCGAAGGATTACCTGCGCATTTACGCCACCATTACCGGCCAGAGCTGGCCTGTGGAGGAAAGCGTCCCTTTTGAGGCTGCTCCGGCTGCGGAAGCCGCAGAAGCCGTTGAGAAGGCGGTCCCCGAGGCGGAAGCTGCGGCGGAGACCGTTCCTGCGGAGGAAGCGCCCAAGAAGCGGGTAAGAAAGAAGGCTCCCGTGGCGGCGGAAGCCGCCGCTGCTGCGGAGGAAGCGCCCAAGAAGCGGGTGAGAAAGAAGGTTCCCGTGGCGGCGGAAGCCGCCGCTGCCGCGGAGGAGGCGCCCAAGAAGCGGGTGAAAAAGACCGCAGCCAAGAAAGCCGAAGGGGAAGAGAAGAAGCCCGCCCGGAAAACGGTGAAAAAGGCGGCCGGGAAAACCGCTGCCAAAACAGAGGAATAAGAGAGAGAAAACCATAAGAAAGGACCCGCCGTAAAGGCAAAGCGGCGGGGTAGACGATGCCATGACACCTTTTACCACCAAAACAATGGAAGAAGCCCTGGTCGCAAAGCTGATGCTCAGCTTCGGCAAGACCCCGGAGGAGGCTACCGACCAGGAGATGATGAAGGCCAGCGCGCTGGTCCTGCGTGATGTGATGGCCATGCGCGGTGTGCGCACCAACATGGATACCCGCCGCAGCCAGAAAAAGCAGGTGCATTACCTGTCCCTGGAGTTCCTGATGGGCCGCAGCCTGATGAAAAACGCCTATAACCTGGATGTCCTGCCCCAGTTGAAGGAGGCTCTGGACAACTTGGGCTTCAAGTCCGGCGACATCTTTGAGATCGAGCCTGACGCGGGCCTTGGCAACGGCGGCCTGGGGCGCCTTGCCGCCTGTTATCTGGACTCCATGACCACCCTGGAGATTCCCGCCACCGGATATTCCATCTGCTATGAGCTGGGTATCTTCAAGCAGAAGATCGTGGAGGGCCAGCAGGTGGAGCTGCCCGATAACTGGAAGGACCTGGGCTCCGCCTGGCTCCTGCCCAAGCCCGATGAGGCCCAGGAAGTCCGCTTCGGCGGCACCCTTCGGGAGTTCTGGGACGATGGCTATCTGCACATCGTCAACGAGAACGCCACCGTGGTCCAGGCCATCCCCTGCGACATGGTGGTGGCCGGTTACGGCACCGAGCATGTCAACACCCTCCGCCTGTGGGATGCCCGGGCCGTCAAGCCCGTGGATATGTTCCTGTTTTCCAAGGGCGAGTATCTGAAGGCCTCCGAGGACGAGGCCATGGCCGAGACCATCGCCAAGATCCTGTATCCCGAGGACAACCACTATGAGGGCAAATCCCTGCGGCTCAAGCAGCAGTATTTCTTCGTCTCCGCCACCATCCAGTCCATCGCCACCAAGCATCTGAATACCTACGGAACGCTGAAAAACTTCCACGAGAAGAATGTCATTCAGATCAACGACACCCACCCTGCGCTGGTGGTGCCCGAGCTGATGCGCATCTTCATCGACGAGGCCGGCATGGACTGGGACGAGGCCTGGGAGATTACCACCAAGTCCGTGGCCTATACCAACCACACTGTCCTGGCCGAGGCCCTGGAGCGCTGGCCCCAGAGCCTGATGGAGAGCCTCCTGCCCCGTGTGTGGCAGATCATTCAGGAGATCTCCAGCCGCTGGCAGCGCAAGGTGGAAGATTTCTACCACGATGAGGAGAAGACCCGCAAGATGGCCATCATCTGGGACGGCGAGGTCCGCATGGCCAACCTGTGCATCGCCGGCGGTATGGCTGTCAACGGCGTCAGCGCGCTCCATTCCGATATCCTGCGAAATGACGTTTTCAAGGAAGCCTGCGGCATGGAGCCCTGGAAGTTCCAGAACGTCACCAACGGCATTGACCACCGCCGCTGGCTCAGCGAGATCAACCCCGGCCTGGACAGCCTCATCTGCGACCTCACCGGCGGCAAGGACTACCTCTCCAAGCCGCTGACCCTCAAGAAGCTGGATGACTTTGCCGATGACGCCGCCGTGCTGGAGCGGCTGGGGGCCATCAAGCGGGCCAATAAGGAGGACTTTGCCCTCTACGCCAAGAAGACCCAGGGGGCCATCCTCAATCCTGACTCCATCTTTAACGTGCAGGTCAAGCGGCTCCATGAGTATAAGCGCCAGCTCCTCAATGTCCTGAATATCATCGCCCTTTATCAGGAGCTGAAGGAGAATCCCAACGCCATCGTCCAGCCCCAGACCTTCCTCTTTGGCGCCAAGGCCGCTCCCGGCTATGCCGTGGCCAAGCGCATCATCCGCCTGATCAACTCCCTGGCGGACCAGATCGCCCATGATCCCATCTGCAAGGATAAGCTGCAGGTGGTGTTCCTGGAGAACTACCGCGTTTCTCTCGCCGAGCGGTTGATGCCCGCAAGCGAGGTCAGCCAGCAGATCTCCACCGCCGGAAAAGAGGCCAGCGGCACCGGCAACATGAAGTTCATGATGAACGGCGCCCTCACCATCGGCACCCTGGACGGCGCCAATGTGGAGATGCACCAGGTCCTGGGGGATGAGAATATGTTCCTCTTCGGCCTCCACGCCGATGAGGTGGTGGATCTGAAGAAGGCGGGCTATGTGCCCCAGCGTCTGTACAACCGGGATGAGAAGCTGCGCCGCTGCCTGGATGCGCTGCGCACCGGCTTCCGGGACGGCGTGAGCTATGAGGACCTCTACCAGCGCCTGCTCTTCGGCGCGGGGGGCAGCCCTGCCGACGAGTATCTGCTCCTGGCGGACTTCGCCTCTTACCGTGAGGCCAGCAAGCGCATGGCGGAGACCTATGGCGACAGCGCCAAGTGGAACCGCATGAGCCTCCACAATATCGCCCGCAGCGGCATTTTCGCCGCCGACCGGTCCGTTGCCGAGTACGCCGACAACATCTGGCACGTGGAACACCGCTGAGGAGCTGTTTCCCCGCCGGGAAAAGGCGGATACCCATGAAGCGGACTGCCGCAAAGGCGCGGCACCTGTCCGGCGGGGCTGGCAGACGCCCCAACAAAAACATCAGAAGAACAGGCAGTATCCGGCACTTGCCGGGTGCTGCCTGTTTCCATAAAAAAACCACTTTTTTCTAAAAAAGCATAAAAAGTGATTACATCCTTGTGGTCCGGTGTGCTATAATGATTCCATCCGCAGCCGGACTCCGGGGCGGACAATGTTTGATACAATGATGAAGGAGGACCATCAAGATGGGCAAGAATATTTATGCCGGCACCAAAACGGAGAAAAATCTCTTGGAGGCTTTTGCAGGCGAGTCCCAGGCGCGCAACAAGTATACTTATTTCGCCTCTGTTGCCAAGAAGGCGGGGTACGAGCAGATCGCGGCACTGTTTTTGAAGACCGCGGATAACGAGAAAGAGCACGCCAAGCTCTGGTTCAAGGCGCTGGGCGAGCTGGGCGATACCGCCGAGAACCTGCTTCACGCCGCTGAGGGCGAGAATTACGAGTGGACCGATATGTATGACCGCATGGCCAAGGAGGCCGATGAAGAGGGCTTCCACGACCTGGCCGCTCAGTTCCGGGGCGTGGCCGCCATCGAGAAGGCCCACGAGGAGCGCTATCGCGCCCTGCTTGCCAACGTGGAGACCAAGGCCGTCTTTGAAAAGAGCGGCGTCCAGGTCTGGGAGTGCCGCAACTGCGGCCATCTGGTAGTAGGCACCGCCGCACCCCAGGTCTGCCCTGTGTGCAACCATCCCCAGAGCTATTTCGAGATCCGCCAGGAGAATTATTAAACGATTAAGGCGTAAAAAAACACGGACGGGGTTTTTCCGTCCGTGTTTTCATCGTTCTTTGCTCAGGCCCAGCAGATAGTCGGTACTGACACCATAATATCTGCTCAGCGTGATCAGGTGGTGGATCGGCAGTTCGTTTGCTCCGCGCTCATATCTGGCATACATCGTCTGGGAAGTTCCCAGAATTTCGGCGATCTGTGTCTGCGTTTTATCTGCATCCTCCCGCAAATCGCGCAAAATGCGTACATAGGCCATTTCATCCACGTGGGGCACCTCCGTTCAGGTAGGATTTTATTAAAGACAATTTACCATAAAAGCACCTGAATTTTTCATAGACAATACATAATTTTACTACAATTTGCGTGCAATTCAAGGTGAAAATTGTGAAATATTGCTTATGCAGGAACAATTTCCAGCTTTTCGCGGCCAGGGGAGAGACCGTGGGGAAAGGGCAGGGAGGAATGAGAAATTTTTGAATAAAATTTTGCGGAAGTGGGAAATCCACTCTTGAATTTCACAGGGACATCCTGTATAATAAATGCGTTCCTTCGCCGGTGTGATGGAATGGTAGACGTAGCGGATTCAAAATCCGCCGGTGGCGACACCGTGTGGGTTCGAGTCCCACCACCGGCACCACATCGCCGCAAGCGTCATATCGCTTGCGGCGGCTTTTTTATAAGGTCACCGTGCGGTTTTTTCTGCGGACATCCAGTCATTGGGGAGGTTATATAAGATGACATCTGAAAAATTCCTTCAGGAAGCGGAGCAGATCCAGGATCGTGTTTTGACGGAGCGGCGGAGGATACACCAGAACCCGGAGACCGGATTTGACTTAAGCAATACCCTTTCCTTCGTAAAGAGCGAGCTGACGGATATGGGCCTCCAGCCGGTGGATTGCGGCAGGGCCGGCGTTGTTGCACTTGTGGGCGGGAAAAAGCCGGGGAAGGTATTTCTTCTGCGGGCGGATATGGACGCCCTGCCTATCCGTGAGGAAGCCGATGTGGCGTTTGCATCGCAAAACGGCAATATGCACGCCTGCGGCCACGATATGCACACCGCCATGCTGCTGGGCGCGGCGAGACTGCTTAAGGCTCACGAGGATGAGATCCAGGGCACTGTAAAGCTGATGTTCCAGCCGGCTGAGGAGATTTTCGAGGGCTCCCACGATATGATCGGGGCGGGCCTGCTGGAGAATCCGAAGGTGGACGCGGCGCTGATGATCCACGTGATGGCAGGGATGCCCTTCCCTGCGGGAGCGGTGATTGTTTCAGCCCCCGGTGTCAGCGCACCGGCGGCAGATTATTTTGAGATCAAGGTACAGGGCAAGGGCTGCCACGGTTCCATGCCCAACACCGGGATCGATCCTCTTACCGCTGCTGCCCACATCCTGATTGCCCTGCAGGAGATCCATGCAAGAGAGCTGGCCATGGATGAGCGCACGGTGCTGACCATCGGCACCATGCACGCCGGGAACGCCGCCAATGTAATCCCCGATACCGTCACCATGGGCGGAAGCATCCGTACCTTCGATGAGCAGACCCGGTCTTACCTCAAAAAGCGGATGACGGAGATCGCCCAGGGGGTTGCCGGAGCGTTCCGGGCAGAGGCCTCCGTGGCGTTCGGAAGCGGCTGCCCCACCCTGGTCAACGACAAGGAGCTGTCCCTTTGCTGCGAACGGTATGTCAAAGAGCTTCTGGGGGCGGGGAAGGCCTTTTCCGTTACGGAGCTGAATGCCATGGGAGGCGGCGGAAAGGCCTCCAAGGGCGCCGGTTCAGAGGATTTTGCCTATGTCAGCCAGGAAGTGCCCTCCATCATGCTGGCACTGGCAAGCGGGCAGCCGGAAAAGGGCTACAGGTATCCCCAGCACCATCCCATGGTGAAATTTGATGAAAGCGTCCTTCCCGGCGGAAGCGCGGTATATGCCTATACGGCGCTGCGCTGGCTGGAAGAGCACCGGGGATAACAGGTCTGACCGAAGGGAATCCCGTTCTCTCTGAAACAGTTTGGTTTGGATCATTACGGATTGATTGATAGAAGCGCCGCAGCCCGATGGGCTGCGGCGCTTTTTCGTTTTTCCGCGTAAGGCTTCTGCGGTGTTACATCCATTTTACTCCGTTTTCCAGAAAACGTAGGGCGGGAAGACAAAAACAACTGGTTCAAGTCCGGTATTGCCGACGGCAACGACACCTATACCGGCTATTGGAGTTCCCTGCTGGGCCTGTACACCACCGAGACTGTGGATTCGGCTCAGGATATGGTTCCTGGCGCTTAGGCCACCCGCCCTCAGATCGCTGCCATCATGGCCCGTTTCGCGGATCTTGCCTGACGGTTTACCGGAATCTGAAATAATCATCCCCAAAGCCATCCGCCCACACTTTTGTGTGGGCGGATGGCTTTTGCACAAATTCAAAAAATAAGTATTACTTTGACGGTTTTCAAAGAAAACTTGCATTTCGGAAACGTTTTCAGGAAGGGACTGGGAATACGTCTGACAATTTTAAAGGGGAATTGAGATGGAAGGATATGGGTTAAAACTGACAAAAGATCAAAAAATCGCAAGTTATTGCAGTTTTATATGGTGAATTTGCGCATTCATTTTCACCCCGTTCACTTGACATGATTGAAACTCTCCGCTAAAATAAGCCCAGAACAATAGCAAAATTCCATCTTGGGTTCAGAGAGGAGATGACCGAAGGGAACGGAGAACTTGCGTTTTCGGATTCGCAACAAATAACAGAGGAGGTCAAGATCGAATGAGAAAGCACCTAAAGAAGATGCTGAGTATGCTCATGGTCGTTTCCATGCTCATGAGCACACTGGCGACGGTTTCCTATGCAACAGAAACCCCATCCCCAGATCCTGTAACTGCTGTTGAGCTGGTTTTCGACTATCCTGAGGATGTGCCCGAAGATGACGTTCTGATTAACGTCTATAAGGGTATTCCCTCCTGGTATTTGAAGTACGGCGCCAGCGACCTTGACGCTGTTCCTGAAGCTCTTGCCAACGCATTGAAAGAAATTAAACCCGATGCGGATGGTAAATATATTGCGGACGAGGCCGGTGGCTATTGCTACTACGTCCGCGGTGTCGAAAAGGGCGAGTATTACAACATCATCAAGCTCTTCATCGTGAATGAAGAGGATGTTGCCGCTGGCTCCAAGACACTTCCCGTTAAGACCGGCCCCAGCGCCGGCACCGGTTTTGAGACCGGCACCAACAATCCCGTTGGTGAAAACGGTGAGACTGCTCCCGAGGGCTTTGACCAGGGCGTCCAGCACCTCGTCCCCGTTGAGGGTACCGACGAGATGGAGCACCTGCTGGGCACTGAAGAGCTGAAGGGCTATGAGCCTTTCACCACTCCCGCCTTCCGGGAAGGCCGCGCTATGTATCAGGCCACTACGCAGAACGAGATGATGGAATTCATCGATGAGTATGCGGATGATCCGTACATGCACGTTTACAGCGCAGGCACTACCAGCAACCTGAACTATGACCTGCCTGTTCTGGTCTTCACAAAGAAGGAGATTCCTGAAGGCGCTACCATGGAAGAGGCCGCCCAGATCCTGAAGGACGGCGGTCTGCCCATCGTGTGGCAGCAGGCCCAGATCCATCCCTATGAGCCCGCCGCCGGTGAGAGCGCCCTGGTCATGATCCAGGAGCTGTGCGGCGAGTACGGCGAAGAGATCCTGGATTCTATCGACGTCGTGATGATTCCCCGCGTGAACGTGGAAGGCGGCTTCCTGTTCTGGCGCGGCGATTACAGCGGCACCGATATGAACCGTGACCACATGGTCGTCTCCACTGAGCAGAACGCCATGCTGCATGACGTGTACTACAAGTTCATGCCCCATGTCGTCATCGACAACCATGAGTTCTTCTTCTCCGAGATGGGCAACTACCAGGGTGACAGTGAGAAGTTCGAGCTGAACGACTTCCAGATCACCGGTGCTACCAGCCTGAATGATGATGCTGCTGTTACCGATCTGACCGTTGAGGTGGTCGATAAGATGCACGCGGATCTGATCGATACCGGCTTCCGTGCATTCCATTACGGCATCACCAGCAACAACCCCATTGGCCGTGCCTATTATGGCCTGACCAACGCCATTTCCATCCTGATTGAGAGCCACGGCGCTGACGGCGCTCTGTTCGCCTTCCCCCGCCGCGTCTATGGTCAGGTGGTTTCCACCAAGTCTGTCTACGAGGCTGCTGCCGAGAGAGCCGATGAGATCGTCGCCGCTGTTGACGCTGCCCGCGCAGACGTTGCCCAGAAGGGCGCTACTTATGAAGAGGATGATGTCCTGGTCCTGAAGCAGAGCGCTTCCGGCGCCAAGACCAGCCCCACCCCGCTGGATCGTTATGTTGCTGATATCTATGGCAACATTGAGAGCATTGGCAAGGAGGCCATCAACCTCCAGGATACCATCGTTCGGTCCCGTGTCCGTCCCACCGCTTACTTTGTGGACGCTTCCGAGGAGTGGGCCGATGAGCTGTGCTACATCCTGGATCACCACGGTGCTGAGTACTTCGAACTTCCCGCCGGTACTACTGCTGAGCTGCAGCAGTATTACTACATCGAGAAGGACGGCACCAAGAGCTGCATCGCCGACGTGCGCGAGGCTGCTGAGGTGACCTTCGCTGAAGGCGCCATCATGGTTCCCATGGATCAGCTCAGCGGCAATGTCATCGGTATGCTGATGGAGCCCGACGTTGGTGACAGCGCCCGTTACAACGGCACCCTGTTCCAGTATGGCCTCCTCAAGTATGACGAGACCACCATGAACATGCCTCTGTACCGCTACACCAAGGATAATCCCCGCAATCTGGTTTACGGCGTTGCCGAGAATGTTGAGGACGCCATCCTCTACACCGTCGACGCTGAAGGCAATCTGGAGTACAACGTGGTTTACGAGGCTGCTCTGGCCGCTGAGCCTGTTGTGAACGATTATACCGGCAATGGCATCGACTCCTTGGCTGAGCTGAAGGAAGTCATGGGCGAGGCCGACGCTCCCGCCGCCGAGCTTGGCGTTGATGTGGGCGCACGTACCTTGAACAAGGCCGTTACCGCCACTCTGGGCCTGGATGCTGAGGGCAGCATCGTGGCCATCACTGTTACCGGCGTTGCCGAGCGCCCCGTGGTGGGCATCTCCTGGAAGAAGGATTCCATCGGCAGCGATTATAAGGGCTTTGCTGAGGCCTTTGAGCGCAATGGCGCCTACGCCGTGTTCATGCCTCAGGTCACCACCGCCGCTGAGGCCCGTGAGATCCTTGATGCGGTCAACGGCATCTTTATGACCGGCGGCGAGGACTGGAATCCCAGCCTGTATGATGAGGTTCAGTCTCCTCATGGTTCTTCCGGTTGGAACGACAAGCGTGATACCTCCGACCTGCACCTGATGCAGCAGGCCATCGCGCTGGACGTCCCCATGCTGGCTGTTTGCCGCGGCGAGCAGGGCTTCAACATCGCCATGGGCGGCGGCCTGATCCAGGACATCCCCTATTACCTGGGCCAGAAGGTCCTGGCGGGCGAAATCTCTGCGGACCGTGTGACCGGCGTTCTCTCCGGCACCCTGCCCGGCTCTGAGGCAGTTCAGGATACAGGTTACAGATATTATAATGAGAACTACGAGCTGGTGGGCAGCACCTATGACAAGACCACCGGTACCTACATGGAAGGCAGCGGCTGCGAGGAAGGCCATCTGCGTGTTCAGGTGGACGGCCTGATCCACAGCGGCGGCACCGGCTACCATGTGCTGGATGCCGGGGTCGAGGGCATCGGTGTCTCCGAGAATTCCAAGTGGCTCTATGACATCATCGGAGATACCGAGATTGATTTGGTGGCTACCGCTCACCATCAGGCCGCCAACCCCGAGAAGCTGGGCAAGGGCCTGACCGTGGTCGCCAAGTCCTCCGACGGCATCATCGAGGCCGTTGAGCATCAGGACAGCCTGTTTGCCCTGGCGCTGCAGTGGCATCCCGAGCGTGACGCCCTGGGCGACTCCCGCATGATGGACACCGACGGCGACGGCGTGAAGGATACCCCCATCGACGTCGATCAGGATATCTGCAACGCCCTGCTGGGCGCCCTGGTGGAGTACGCCGGCATTGAGGCCGAGCGTGACAGCGTGGACTATGCCCTGCTGGACTTCACCTATCCCGAGGCCATTGATCCCGAGGAAGTGACCGTTGAGCTCTACAAGGGCTTCCCCACCAGCGCCAGCCGCTCTCTGGCCGACATGATCGACAGAGGTGAGTTGGAGGAGCTGGTTCCCAACTTCACTGATGGTGTTTATACCATCACCGAGCCCGGCACCTACAGCTACCACATCTCCGGTGAGGGTTATTACAACATCCTGAAGCTGGTCAATGTTACCGAGCGCGACATCGCTTCCGGCGCCATCTCCATCGAGGTCACCGGCGGCGAGCTGGGCAGCAACGACGGCAAGTTCGGTGACGGCTACCAGCCCACCGTGCGTCCCTCCGCGGCTCCCGACACCTATGTGATGGATAACCGGGACAACATGCTGGTCATCTGGCCCGACGAGATCCTGGAGCAGCACTTCACCGTCGAGCCTCAGGGCTATCAGACTCCCGCTTTTGACGGCACCGACGCCGCCCACGAGTTCACTACCCAGGAAGAGCTGATGGCCTTCATGGCTGACCGCGATGCTTCCTGCAGCTACATGTATGCTTATTCCGCCGGCACTACCCCCAACTACAAGTTCGACATCCCCATGGCTATCTTCACCAACACGGAGATCCCCGCCGGCGCCACGCTGGAAGAGGCTGCCGCCCTGGTGAAGGCCAACGGCAAGACCACCGTTTGGTATCAGACCCAGATCCATCCCAACGAGCCCGCCTCCGGCGAGGGCGCCCTGGTTGTCATTGATGACTTCATCAACGATCCCGAGGCCAAGGCTCTGCTGGATGACATCAACGTGGTCATCGTTCCCCGCATCAACCCCGATGGTTCCTATCTGTTCAGCCGTGCCACCTACGGCGGCTTCGATATGAACCGCGACCATATGTCCCTGAAGGCCGCTGAGCTGGCTCAGCTCCACACGGTCTACCGTATGTTTATGGCGGAAGTCGTTCTGGACGGCCATGAGTTCACCTTCTATGGTTCTGCCAGCGCCTCCGGCAAGGGCTACATGAGCAACGCCTATGACCTGGAGACCACTCCCGCCACCAGCCTGAACAATGACCCCGCGGTCACCGCTCTGGCCCTGGAGCTGTGCAGTGATACCTTCCAGGCCGCGAAGGACGCCGGCCTGCGGGTCTATCACTACGGCACCACCGTCAACAACCCCATCGGCCGTGCTTATTTCGGCCTGTATGACTGCCTGTCCTTCCTGATCGAGACCCGCGGCATCGGCGCCGGCAAGACCAACTTCGAACGCCGTGTGTTCTCTCAGGAGACCGCTATCATGTCCTACATCAAGGGCGCTGCTGAGCGTGCCGAGGAGATCAAGGCCGCCGTGGCCGCCGCCCGCGCCGAGACCGTTGCCAAGGGCTCTGTCTATGATGAGGACGATCTGCTGTACCTGTATCAGACCAAGTCCGGCAAGACGGTCACCAAGTACACCGCCCCCAACACCCAGTACTACATGGACGGCACCTGGAAGCAGGGCAAGGAGCAGACCCTGTCCCTGAACGACACCGGTGCCCGCACCCGTGTCCGTCCCACCGCTTATGTCATCCCCGCTGATCTGGAGAACATTGAGACCATCCTCTACATCATGGATAACCAGGGTGCCGAGTACTATGAGCTGGCTCCCGGCAGCGCCGCCAAGCTGGAGCAGTATTACTGCATCGGCAAGCGCGCCGGAGCCCGCTATGATGTGGACATCGAGGCCGGCCTGCGCAGCTCCCAGTATGTGACCTTCGAGAATGGCGCTTATGTCTTCCCGATGGATCAGGTGGCGGCTGACGTCATCGCCATGCTGGTGGAGCCCGATGTCACCGACTCCGTGGGCTATGACGGCACGCTGTTCCAGTACGGCGTCGTCGGCTACGACGAAGTGACCAAGGACTTCCCCCTGTACCGCTACACCAAGAATAATCCCCGCGAGACTCTGGTCAGCAACACCGGTGTTCCCATCGGCGATTCCAGCAAGCCCGCTGTCAACGACAAGGCTGACAGCTCTGACACCGGCCTGCCCTTCACCGATGTGGCTGCGAACGACTGGTATTACAGTGCCATCGCCCAGGTTTACAATAACGGCCTGATCGACGGCATCACCGCTACCAGATTTGAGCCCAATTCCGCTATGACCCGCGCCATGCTGGTCACCGCCCTGTACCGTCTGGACGGCTCTCCCGCCGTTTCCGGCACCTTCACCTTCACTGACGTGGCTCCCACCGCCAGCTACCGCGACGCGGTCCTGTGGGGCACTGAGAAGGGTGTTGTCAAGGGCTATGACGCTGCTACCTTCGGTGGTGACGACCTGGTCACCCGCGAGCAGATGGCTGCCTTCCTGATGCGCTATGCCGCTCTGAAGGGCTATGACGTGTCCGCTTCCGCCGCCCTGGCCACCTTCACTGACGGTGCTCAGGTTGGCGCTTGGGCTGTGGAGTCTGTGGCTTGGGCCGTTGGCACCAACCTGATCTCCGGCCGCGGCAACAATGTCCTGGCTCCCCAGGGTACTGCCACCCGCGCTGAGGTCGCCCAGATCCTGGTCCGCTTCCAGGAGAACGTTGCCAAGTGAGCATAAGGGCGTAACCCCAAAAGCCATGTAAAAAAAGCCCGCCATCCCAATTTGGGATGGCGGGCTTTTGCTGTGTTAAAACATCTTTTTTAATCCTGCTTTATGCAATCCACGGCGTTCGGACAAGGGGCAACAGGATCCCGGGCTCTGCCGCCATGTCCGCACAGTGTTTTGGCCCTTCTCAGAAAATGGAGACGGGACAAAAAGGGACGGCAAGGAACTCTCTGCCGTCCACCTTTCATAAATTGACCTGTCAGGCCGTTTTCTTCCAGCCGGAAACGATCCTGTCCACGAGGATGGCGATGGCGCCATCACCAGTGACGTTGCAGGCGGTGCCGAAGCTGTCCTGGGCCAAATAAAGAGCGATCATCAGGGCGCACATGGTTTCGTTGAAGCCCAGCATGGATTCGATGAGACCCAAAGCCGCCATCACGGCGCCGCCGGGAACACCCGGTGCGGCCACCATGGTCACGCCCAGCATCAGCAGGAAGGGGAGGATGACACCAAAGGAGCTGGGCATACCGGAAATGTACATGATGGCAAGGGAGCAGCTGGTGAGGGTGATGGTGCTGCCTGCCAGATGGATGGTGGCGCACAGGGGGATAACGAAATCAGCAACCTCCGGGCTGACGCCGTTCTTTTTGGCCTGAGCCAGAGTCACGGGAATGGTGGCGGCGGAGGATTGGGTACCGATGGCGGTGGCGTAGGCGGGCAGCATGGTACGGATAAGGCGGATGGGATTCTTTCGGGCGGCGGAGCCGGCCACCACGTATTGCAGCAAAATGACCACGCAGTGCAAAAGGATGATGAGGGCAAAGACCTTCAGAAATACGCTCATGATCTTAGCCACCTCGCCGGTAAAGGTCATGTTGGCAAAGATGCCCAGCACATGAAAGGGCAGCAGGGGAATGATGACACTTTCTATCAGCTTGGAGATGATGCGCTGAAACTCGTCAAAGGCTTTTTTCAGCACCTCTGCCCGGGTGGCGGCGATGCCGAGTCCCAGCACGAAAGAGAGAATCAGAGCGGTCATAACGCCCATGACAGCGGGCATCTCCACGGTAAAGAGGGAGCCCACTAGGGATTCTTCGGGGTTGGCGGCGCTGAAGTCAAAGATGTTGGCGCTGTTTTTCAGCAGGCTGGGGAACAGGGCCGTGTCGGTGAAATAGGCCAGGCTGCCGGCCAGAATGGTGGAGGCGTAGGCAATGCCGGCGGTGAGGGCCAGAGTCTTGCCGGCGCCCTGGCCCAACTCGGAAATGCCGGGAACCACAAAGCCGATGATGATCAGGGGAATGACAAAATTCAGAAAATTGCTGAACAGGCCGTTGAAGGTGGCCAGCACGGCGATGCCGGAGCGGGGCAGGAGCATACCCAGCAGGATTCCGCAGGCGATGGCCAGAACGAGTCTGGGAAGCAAACCAAGCTTTTTCATGGATGACAGATCCTCCGTTACAGTTTTCTTTTCGTCCCTTTTGCCCGGGTGTCCTTCCACAGCGGGCAAGCGTTTTCCAACCTACCACACAAACAGCAAAAAAGCAAGGAAAAACGGCAAAGATCTTCTGGAAAATGTAAACAGGGACAAAAGAATGAAATATGTCTTTTGCTGGATTACAAATTGTAAAAAAGAGGCTGCCGAAAAAACGTATGGGGCAGGATGTTCGGAAGGAAGGATCGTTACGAAAGAAAAACATCAGGCTGTTGTCACTGAGCTCAGCGTTGTCCATCCACCGGATGGAAAAACTGCCCAGCATCCTCACCTGAAGGGCCTGTTCGTTCATAGTCTGCCTCTTTCTTCCGTATAAGTTGCCTCTTTGAATTCACCGTACCATATCCAGGAGACCCAATCAACGACAATTTGGTAACAAAACGGAAAGACGGTAAATTTTACGAAGACTTTACAGAATCCGGGTCATGAACCTTACTTTTGGGAAGTAAGGTATGACTGTACTCAGGAAAATCCAAACAAACCATGAAACGACCAAAGGAGATCAACGGATATGAAAAAGATTTTGACCATGACTCTGACCCTTACGCTGGCCCTCGGACTGCTGGCCGGCTGCGGCAACAAAGAAGCTGCACCCTCCGCCTCCGGCACCGCCGGTTTTGACGCCTCCCGTGAGATCGGCGTTATCTCCCGTGAGGATGGCTCCGGCACGCGGGGCGCGTTTATCGAGCTTTTCGGCATCGAGCAGAAGAATGAAGCCGGCGAGAAGGTGGACTACACCACCGACGCCGCCGTTATCACGGACTCCACTTCCGTCATGATGACCACGGTGGCAGGCGACCCCTATGCCATCGGTTACATCTCCCTGGGCTCCATGAACGATACCGTCAAGGCCCTGTCCATCGACGGCGCCGAGGCAAGCGTTGACAACATCAAGAGCGGCACTTACAAGGTGGCCCGTCCCTTCAATATTGCCACCAAGGGCGAGCTGAGCGCTGCCGCCCAGGACTTCCTGGACTTCATCCTCAGTGCCGACGGCCAGGCCGTTGTTGAGGATAACGGTTACATCGCTGTCTCCAACGCCCCCGCCTACGCCGGCAAGATGGATTCCGGCAAGATCGTGGTGGCCGGCTCCAGCTCTGTCACCCCCGTCATGGAAAAGCTGAAGGAAGCATATCTTGCCAGGAACAGCGGCGTCACCATTGAGGTCCAGCAGAGCGACTCTTCCACCGGTATGTCCAATACCATCGACGGCATCTGCGATATCGGCATGGCCTCCCGTGACCTGAAGGACTCCGAAGTGGAGCAGGGGCTCACCGGAACCACCATCGCCATGGACGGCATCGCTGTGATCGTCAACAATGAAAACCCCGTCAACGGACTGACGGGTGAGCAGGTGAAGGCCATCTTTACCGGTGAGGCCACTGACTGGAGCAGCGTGGCCGGCTGAAAAAGCAAGAGAAGAGGGCTGTTTGATACAGCCCTTTCCTCGCGTGATGGAAGGAGAGACCAAATGAAGAACTTCAAAGAGTCGTCCATGAAGGTGGTCTTTTTGCTCACGGCCTGTGTTTCCATCGCAGCCGTGGCATTGATCTGTATCTTCCTGTTTGCAAGCGGCATCCCCACCATGGGCAAGATCGGCCTGAAAGAGTTCCTCCTGGGCATCAAGTGGAAACCGGCCAACAACCTCTACGGCATCCTTCCCATGATCGTGGGCAGCATCTACGTGACAGCGGGGGCGCTGCTCATCGGCGTGCCGGTGGGCATTCTGACGGCCATATTTCTGGCCCGTTTCTGCCCCCGGTGGCTCTACCGCATCCTGCGGCCCGCCATTAACCTTATGGCGGGCATCCCCTCGGTGGTCTACGGCTTTTTCGGCCTTGTGGTGATGGTGCCCCTTGTGCGGGAGTACCTGGGAGGCCGCGGCATGGGCGTGCTCACCGCGTCGCTGCTGCTGGGATTGATGATCCTGCCCACGATCATCGTTCAGTCGGAATCCGCCCTTCGGGCTGTGCCGGAATCTTATTATGAAGGCGCCCTGGCTTTGGGGGCTACCCATGAGCGCAGCGTCTTTTTCGCGGTGGTGCCCGCGGCCAAAAGCGGTATCCTGGCCGGCGTCATCCTTGGTGTGGGCCGTGCCATCGGCGAGACGATGGCGGTGAAGATGGTGGCGGGCAACCAGCCGGTGATTCCCGGCAGCATCCTGGCCGGCGTGCGGACACTGACCACCAACATCGTCATGGAGATGGGCTATGCCACGGACCTTCACCGGGAGGCCCTTATCGCCACGGCAGTGGTGCTGTTTGTATTTGTGCTGGTCATCAACCTCAGTTTCTCCATGCTGAAGCGGAGGGGAGAAAAATGAAGCATACGGAAAAAAAGAATCGTCCTTTGGGCAATTTACGGGGCCAGAAGGGGCAGTCCTGCCTGCTGCGCTTTGCGGTTTGGTTCTCCGCCATCCTTACGGCCATGGCACTTTTCTTTGTGGTGGCCTATATCCTGATTAAGGGTATCCCTTATCTGAAGCCCTCTTTGTTCGCCTGGAAGTATAACTCGGAAAACGTCTCCCTTATGCCGGCGCTCATCAACACCCTGTTCATGACGGCGCTGTCCCTCCTGTTCGCGGTGCCGGTGGGCATCGGCGCGGCGGTGTATCTGACGGAATACGCCCGCCGGGGCAATAAGCTGGTGGGCGTGGTACGGGTGACGGCGGAGACCCTTTCCGGCATTCCCTCCATCGTTTACGGCCTCTTCGGTGCCATCTTCTTTGTGAAGTTCCTTGGGATGGGCCTCTCCCTCCTGGCAGGTGCTCTGACCCTTTCTATCATGATCCTGCCCTTGATCATGCGTACCACGGAGGAAGCCCTCCTGGCAGTGCCGGACAGCTACCGGGAGGGGAGCTTCGGCCTTGGTGCGGGACGGGTGCGCACGGTTTTCCGGGTGGTCCTCCCCAGCGCCATCCCCGGTATTCTCTCCGGCGTGATCCTTGGCATCGGGCGCATTGTGGGCGAGTCGGCGGCGCTGATCTTCACCGCCGGAACCGTGGCGGAGGCCGCCGGGAGCGTGTTTGATTCCGCCCGCACCCTCTCCGTCCATATGTACGCCATCTCCGGCGAGGGACTTTATATCGACCAGACCTATGCAACAGCCGTGGTGCTGCTGGCGCTGGTGATTGTCATCAACGCCCTTTCTGAATTTGCCGCCAAAAAACTGGGAGGAACACATGGATAAGATCACAGTAGAAAACCTTGATTTGTATTACGGCAGCTTCCAGGCCCTAAAGGGCATCGAGCTGCATATCCCCGCCAACTCCATCACCGCCCTCATCGGCCCCTCCGGCTGCGGAAAATCCACCCTTTTGAAGTCCCTCAACCGGATGAACGACCTGGTGGAGGGCTGCCGCATCGAAGGAAGTATCCTTCTGGATGGGGAGGACGTTTATCATGGCATGGAAGTGAGTCTTCTGCGCCGCCGGGTGGGAATGGTCTTCCAAAAGCCCAACCCCTTCCCGATGAGCATTTACGACAACATCGCCTTTGGCCCCCGCACCCATGGCGTGCGGGCCAAGGCAAAGCTGGATGACATGGTGGAGGAATCGCTTCGCCGGGCCGCCCTCTGGGATGAGGTGAAGGACCGGCTGGGCAAGTCCGCCCTGGGTATGTCCGGTGGACAGCAGCAGCGGCTTTGCATCGCCCGGGCATTGGCGGTGGAGCCGGAGGTGCTCTTGATGGACGAGCCCACCAGCGCCCTGGACCCCATTTCCACCGCAAAGATCGAAGAACTTGCAACCCAGCTGAAAAAGCAATATACTATAGTTATCGTGACCCACAATATGCAGCAGGCTGTGCGCATTTCTGACCAGACGGCTTTCTTTCTGCTGGGTGAGATGGTGGAATTCGACAAGACAGAACGGCTTTTCTCCATGCCCCGTGACAAGCGGACGGAAGATTATATTACAGGGAGGTTTGGATGATGCGGACACGATTTGAAGAGCAGCTCTCTGAGCTGAGTCATGAGCTGATATTGATGGGCAGCCTTTGCGAAAACGCCATCGCTCTTTCCGCAAGGGCGCTGATGGAGGACAATGTCCAGCTTGCCCGGGAGGTACCCGCCCTTTCTGAACGCATTGAGGGCAAGGAGCGCACCATTGAGGAGCTTTGCCTGAAGCTTCTTTTGCGCCAGCAGCCGGTGGCAAGGGATCTGCGGTCCATTTCCTCGGCGTTGAAAATGGTGACGGACATGGAGCGCATCGGCCACCAGAGCGCCGATATTGCCGAGATCGTCACCATGGAGAACATCTCCTCCGGGGAGGACCTGCAGCGCATCCACGCCATGGCCTCCGCTGTCATCAGCATGGTGACGGACAGCATTGACGCCTTCGTGAAGGAGGATGAGGAGCTGGCCAGGTCGGTCATCCGGTGTGACGACGCTGTGGATGATTCTTTTGACCAGGTGAAAAATGCCCTGATCCGCCGTCTTGCCGCCTCCGAAACGGAGGGCAGCAGCGCCCTGGACCTTTTGATGATCGCAAAGTATCTGGAACGTATCGGCGACCACGCCGTGAATATTGCCGGATGGGTGCTGTATTCCATCACCGGCAGGCTGGAGAGTGAAAATCAATGATCTTCTGCGTAGAGGATGACGAATCCATCCGCAATATGGTGGTTTATACCCTGCAGTCTTCCGGCTTTGACGCCGCGGGCTTTGGCGACGGCGCGGCTCTTTTCGCCGCGCTGGAAGAAGAGCGCCCGCAGCTTATATTGCTGGATATCATGCTCCCCGGCATGGACGGTATCGAGATCTTGAAGTGCCTGCGGAGCAAGGGCTCCACGGCGGAGATCCCCGTCATCATGGCCACCGCCAAGGGCAGCGAGTACGATAAGGTTCTGGGCCTTGACCTGGGGGCGGACGACTACCTTGCCAAGCCCTTCGGCATGATGGAGATGGTGTCCCGTGTCCGGGCGGTGCTGCGCCGCAGCGGCCCGAAGGAGACGCAGGACACCCTGCGCTCCGGTGCCCTGGAGATGCACCGTGATGAGCACACCGTCACCGTGGATGGAGCCCGTGTTTCCCTGACGCTGAAGGAATATGCACTTTTGGAACTGTTTATGGCCCACCCTGGCCAGGTGTTCACCCGGGATCAGCTCCTCTCCCGCATCTGGGGTATGGACTTCGTGGGTGAGACACGGACGGTGGACGTCCACATCGGCACGCTGCGCACCAAGTTGGGACAGCACGGCGCGCTGATCGAAACGGTTCGGGGCGTTGGGTATCGCATGGAGGGCGGACGATGACAAAGCGTATTTTCCGCGCCATCTCCCTGGTGGCGCTTTCCGTGTTTCTGGCAGCGCTGGTCCTGATTATGGGGGCGCTGTACAGCTACTTTTCCCATGTGCAGCGAACACAGCTGCGCATTGAGACCACCCTTGCTGCCGCGGGCGTTGCCCAAAGCGGACGGGATTTTCTGAACGGCCTGGAGACAACGGACTACCGTATCACCTGGATCGCGCCTGACGGCACCGTTTGGTACGACAGCCAGACGGACCCGGAAAAAATGGAGAACCACCTGGAGCGGGAGGAGGTGCGCCGAGCCGCTGAAACCGGCTACGGCGAAAGCGTGCGCGATTCCGAAACGCTGCTGCAGCGCCTTTTGTATGCTGCCCAGCGGCTGCCGGATGGTTCCGTGGTGCGCCTTTCCTGCGCCCAGAGCTCTGTCCTGTACTTGCTGCTGGGAATGGGGCAGCCCATCATGCTGGTGGTGCTCCTGGCTTTGGTTTTGTCGCTGCTGCTGGCCTCCCGGGTCTCCGCCAGGGTGGTGGAGCCGCTGAACCATTTGAACCTGGAGGACCCCCTGGCCAACGAGGGCTGCGACGAGCTCTCGCCCCTCCTTCACCGCATCGCCTCCCAACAGCGCCAGCTTAAAACCCAGGAGGAGGCCCTCAGCCACCGCCGGGAGGAATTTGACGCCGTCACCGTCAGTATGAACGAGGGCCTTGTGCTCCTCAATCCCAAAGGAACTGTTTTAAGCATCAACGGCGCGGCCCAGAGGATCCTCGGGATAGGGCAGGGCTGTGTGGGGCAGGATATCCTGGTGCTGAACCGGACGTTGGAGGTACAGGAACTGCTGGAAATGGCCTTTTCCGGCCGTCACGGGGAAAAGACCGTTACCATGGACGGACGGGACTATCAGATGGATACCAACCCGGTCCTTTATGAGGGGGCGGTCTCCGGCGCGGTGCTGCTGATCTTCGACGTGACGGAGAAGAAGAATGCGGAGCAGATGCGCCGGGAATTTACCGCCAACGTCTCCCACGAGCTGCGCACCCCCCTGCACACCATCTCCGGCTGCGCGGAGCTTCTTTGCGGCGGCATGGTGAAGCCTGAGGATGAAGGGCGTTTTCATGAGCAGATCTACGCCGAGTCCCGGCGTATGATCCGCCTGGTGGAGGATATCATCAACCTCTCCCAGTTGGATGAGGGAGCCCGGGATATGAAGCGCCAGGATGCGGACCTTTACGCCCTGGCGGAGGAGGCCGTCCGCTCCCTTTCACCGGAGGCGGAAGAGGCCGGCGTCACGCTGCGTCTCAGCGGTCAAAGCGCTTGCCTGCCGGGCATCCCCCAGCTCCTCTCCGGTATCGTTACGAACCTTTGCGACAATGCCGTAAAGTATAACCGCCCCGGCGGAGAAGTGGAGGTCACAGTGGAGGACGCGCCCACCGCCGTCACCCTGACTGTCCGGGACAATGGCATCGGTATTCCGCCGGAGCACCAGAGCCGTGTCTTTGAGCGCTTCTACCGGGTGGATAAAAGCCGCTCCAAAGCAGTGGGCGGTACCGGCCTTGGCCTTTCCATCGTCAAGCACGCGGTTATGATTCACCATGGGACCATCCGTCTGGAAAGCGCCCCCGGCGCCGGCACCACCATTACCGTTTCGTTCCCCAAAGAAGAAAAGCAGGCCTGATACGATCAAAAGGAGGAACCGCCATGACCTACGACGAGATCCGAAAGGACCCGGCCATCCGTACCTACATCACCCAGGCGGACGCATCTCTTGCGGCCCTTGGCTTTACGGAGCACAGCTTCACTCATGTGGCCACCGCTGCCAGCCGGGTGGAGTATATCCTGACAACGCTGGGCTACCCGCCCCGCATGGTGGAGATCGGTAAGATTGCCGCATATCTCCATGATATCGGTAATCTCGTCAACCGGGTGGAGCACAGCCAGAGCGGTGCGGTCATGGCCTTCCGCATCCTGGATAAAATGGGTTTTTCCGCCGAGGAGATCGCCCTTGTCACCACGGCCATCGGCAACCACGACGAGGGCACCGGTGTGCCGGTGAATGCCGTGGCGGCGGCACTGATCCTGGCGGATAAATCCGATGTCCGCCGCAGCCGTGTGCGCAATCAGGAGGTCGCCTCCTTTGATATCCACGACCGGGTCAATTACTCCGTCACCAAGTCCGAGCTTAAGATCAACGAGGCCCATACCCTCATCAAGCTCAAGCTCAGCGTCGATACTCACTATAGCTCTGTGATGGACTATTTTGAGATCTTTATGGAGCGGATGCTCCTGTGCCGCAGAGCGGCGGAAAAGCTGGGCCTGCAGTTCCGGCTGATGATCAATGAACAGCAGCTTATATAAGGGAAAAGCGGAAGCCCGGGCTTCCGCTTTTTCCTTTGGCGGGGAGAAGGATGGTAAAGGGAAGGCGCCTGTCCTGCGGTGATGGAAAAATCCTTTGCCTTGTGGAGCGCGGCGTGATAGGATGAAGAAAAAGGAGGGGAGCATATGCGGAAATTACAATATAATTCCCCGGTGGTGCTGACCTTTTTCTTTGCTTCCCTGGCGGCGCTGCTGCTGGGTTATGCCACGGGGGGACGGACCACCATGGAGTTTTTCTGCGTTTACCGGGGATCCCTGTCAGACCCGCTGTTTTATGTGCGCCTGTTGGGGCATGTGCTGGGCCATGCGGATGTGGAGCATTTTATGGGGAACATGCTGCTGCTTTTGGTAATCGGCCCGCCCCTGGAGGAGAAGTACGGCAGCCGCACCCTTTTGGCGGGGATTTTGCTGACAGCGGCGGTATCCGGCGTCTTGCAGTGCCTGTTTTTCCCCCATACGGCGCTGCTGGGGGCCAGCGGTATTGTGTTTATGATGATTATGCTGGCCTCTCTGGCGGGTATGAAGAACGGGCGCATCCCGGTGACCATGCTGCTGGTGGCGGCGCTGTACCTGGGGCAGGAGGTCTATTCCGTGTTGTTTGTCCGGGACAACGTGGCCAATTTCATGCACCTGGTGGGCGGTGCCAGCGGTACGGCCTTCGGCTTTGCAGTGGCCGGAAAGCGATAAGGGGTGATAAAAACGGCGGGAGCATCTTTGGATGCTCCCGCCGTTTTGCCTGATTGCAAGCTGCGGATCACGGATTAGGCTCGCCCACGGAGCCGTCGCCCCGCAGCTCATGGTAGACCTTCAGCCCGGGACCGCTGGTGCCGCTGATGACCGGCTTTGCAGGCTCCTTGCCATGCTTGGCCTTCCCCTGGATCTCCGGGACGGGCGGCACATCATTTCTGGGCTTTGTATGGGTCCAGTTGGGCCGGGCCATTCCTTTTTTGGACATCGAATCACCTCGCGGGTAGTTTGCCCCATCCGGGGTGGGATATCCAGGCAGGGAACGGCCGCAGACTGCTTCAGCCGATGAACATCTGCGTCCAGTAGTGGCCCTTTGCCACATAGCCCACACCGATTTGTGTGTAAGCGGCGTTGAGGATATTGGCGCGGTGGCCGCTGGAGTTCATCCAGGCGTTTACCACAGCCTGGGGCGTTCTCTGACCGTAGGCGATATTTTCCCCGGCGGTTCGGAAGGAAAGACCAAAGGCTTTAATCATTTGGAAGGGGCTTCCATAGGTGGGGCTTGTATGGGAGAAATAGCCCTGGTCCACCATGTCCTGAGACTTATAGCGGGCCACCCGGGAAAGCTCCCAGTTTGCCGTCAGCGGCTTCAGCCCCTGCTGGAGCCGCTGCTCGTTCACCAGGCGGATGACTTCGTTTTCAAAGGATAAAATGGAGGGCTCCAACTGGGGGATGGTAAGTACCTGGCCCGGGTAGATCAAATCGGGATTTGAGACCTGGGGATTGGCGTCTATGATCTCACTGGTCCCTACCTGATATTTGACCGCCAATTTCCACATGGTATCTTCCTTTTGAACCGTGTGGGAAAGGCCTGCCGCGGAAGCGGACAGGGAGGAAAACAGATACAGCGCCACGCACAGGGAAAGAAATTTTTTCATACCGGCCTCCTGGTAATATGGGAATCAATGGTAAAAAGCGGGGCGGCTCTGTTTCCACAGAGCCGCCGGAAAGTACATCAGCAGCCGCACAGCTGGCTGAGAAGCTGCCTGATGAAACTGCAATCAAAGTTACACATATTTCGGACCTCCTGATTGGTATTTGCTTTGCGAAGATAAGAGGGATTGTAACCGATTTGTAACTATTTTTCAAATGTAAATCCTTCCAACCGGAATGTGGAAGATACTGGGATACTGTTTTACCAAGGGAAAACCCGCAGCTGGAGCTGCGGGTTTCGGTCATATGTGTAAAAACTTCTGTATATCCCGGTTGGCACCCAGAATGAGGATCGTCTCATCGGCCTGGAAGCAGTGGTTGGGGCCGGGCAGGGGGTCCAGCTTTCCGTTTTTCTTTGTGGCCAGAATGTTGATGCGGTATTTTTGCCGCACGGCCAGCTCCACAACGGTTTTTCCCACCCAGTCCCCGGGAACGGCCGTTTCAAAGATGGAGTGGTCCTCCGTCAGCTCCACGTAGTCAAAAATGTGGTCGGAGGAGTACCGGACGGCAGCCCAGGAGGCCATTTGCTTTTCCGGGTAGACTACATCATCCGCTCCGTTGCGCAGAAGGAATTTGGCGTGAACATCTCTGGCGGCTCTGGCCACCACAAAAGGTGCGCCGTACTCCTTCAGCAGCGCGGTGGCTTCCAGAGAGCTCTGGAAATTGTCGCCGATGGCGACTACACAGAGGTCAAAGTTGCGGACACCCAGGGATTCCACAAACTGCTCATTGGTGGCGTCACCGATCTGGGCGTTGGTCACATAGGGCAGCATATCGTTGACACGCTGCTCGTTGATGTCCACCGCCAGTACCTCGTGGTGGAGCTCCCGGAGCCCTTGGGCCATATGCCGGCCAAAGCGGCCAAGGCCAATCAATAAAACGGATTTCATGTGTGTTCTCCTTTCTCAGCCCACCGTAATGGATTCCTGGGGATACTGGGACGCCGGGGAGACGTCCTTAGATGTGACCGCGTAAAGCATGGTCAGCCCACCGACCCGGCCAAAGTACATCAGGAAGATCAAGAGCAGATGGGACACCGGGGACAGCCCGGGGGTTGCCCCCAGGGTCAGGCCCACGGTTCCGATGGCCGACGCAGCTTCAAACAGGGCGCTCATCAGGGGGATACCGTCGATGCAGCAGATCAGCATACCGCCCGCTAAGAAAAACAGCAGATACAGCACGAAGATCACACAGGCGTTTTGCAGGTTGCCGGTGGGCAGGCGCCGTCCGAAGCACTCTGTGTTTCCGCGGCGTCTGAATACCGCCCGGATGCTGAGCAGCAGGATCGCCAGTGTGGTGATCTTGAAGCCGCCAGCCGTGGAGCCGGGGGCGCCGCCGGTGAGCATCAGGAGGATGGTCATCAACAGGCCCGGTTGGCTGAGTTCCGTCAAATCCACGGTGTTGAAGCCCGCGGTGCGGGGAGTGACCGCCTGGAAGGCAGCGGCCTGGAGCCGCTGCGCCGTGGTCATCTGGCCCCATTGGGGGAGGCCGAATTCATACAGGACAAAGTATAAAAAGCTTCCCAGCAGGAGTGCTCCCGTGGTACAGAGGATTACCTTGCTCTGGAGGCGGTACTGCTGATAATTTTGCCGGTGGGTGAGGAGATCATGCCAGGTCAGAAAACCCAGACCGCCGATGATGATCAGCAGTGCAACGGTACTGTTTACCAACGGATCGTCCACATAGGCTGTCAGGGAGGAGAAGGGGGCTCTGATGCCCATCAGGTCGAAGCCCGCGTTGCAAAAAGCGGATATGGAGTGGAAGATGCCATACCAGAGACCCCTCGGGAAGCCCAGCTCCGGGCAGAAGCAAAGGGCCAGGAGGAGCGCGCCGGCCCCTTCGATGAAGAAGGCCGTTTTCAGGATAAAGCCGGTAAGGCGCACGATGCCGCCCACATGGGGTGCGGAGATAGACTCCTGCATGACCCACCGCTGCTTCAAGCCGATCTTTTTTCCGGAGAACATGGAGATTGCCACGGCCATGGTCACAACACCCATGCCGCCCACCTGGATCAGCAGCAGGATTACCGCCTGCCCGAAGGAGGACCAATAGGTGGCCGTGTCATGGACCACGAGCCCCGTCACACAGGTGGCAGATGTGGCGGTGAACAGCGCGTCCAGAAAGGATGCTCCGCCCGGTCCGCGGGTGGAAAAGGGCAGCATCAGCAAAAGGGTGCCGCACAGGATCAGCGCCAGAAAGCCCAATATAATGATCTGGGCGGGTGTGACCCGCCGGTATTTCCAAAACGCCATAGCTCTGCTCCTTATCAGGCACGCCTTGCCTGCGGTCGAATTCATCAACGGATTTATTGTAGCATGAAAGATGTGGGGATGCAATGATGGAAGCGGGATATCTTATAAAAGCAGTATTTAAGATACCATTTTCCCGCAGACTTCATGCGGTCCACAAAAAACCAAATGCCCCTGCCCACCGCGATGCTCATGGGCAGGCGCTGTATGAATAAAGCACCTGCCGTATAGCGGACAGGCATCCGGTATACGGTAAGTGCTTCGAGAGTGTTTTATATCAGAAGAGCGCTTTTTATGCGGATTCCGCCCGCAGTGCTGGCTGCGCCAGTCCGCCCGCATGAACTCGGAGGCCACCGTTTTCCTTTCGCCAAGCGGATGGACAGCACCAACGTATTCGTTTTCGACCCACAGGAAAGGCCTTCCGTGTGTTGATTTTCAATAGGAATGATAAATCCGAACACACTACCCACTTGGATAATGTAGTTCGGATTATCATTAGATGACTGTTCAGAACACTATAGGTGACAGAGACTTTCCGCTTTTGAAAAGGAAGATCGTGTAAAAGAAACCCGTCAGGGGCTTCTTTTATGTTCCATCACCCGCTGCAACGGAAGTTTTGCCGCATGCAAAACTCGAACCAACAAAAAACGACAGGCCAAAGCCTGTCGTTTTTTGTTGAATTGTAACGCAATTTATGATACGGGTTGCAAGCGGTTGCAAAGTTGCATTGAAATGCAACCGAAAAGGGGAATGCAACATTTTAAGTACTACTAATCTTCTTCGTCATCCCAAAGACGCTGCTCCTTATCTTCTTCCTCTCGGCGATATTCGCTGTCATCCCAATTGTAGACATATTCGCCCTGGGTCCAGCTATACCCGTCCTTGTCTATATCTTCATACTCACCGGACTCATAGTTAAGGCACCACTTTGTCATATGATCACCACCTCAATTTTCCAGAACATATTGCAACATTTTGAATGCAGCAGATTTTTTGGCATCTTTTTTGGAGGACGATTTTGCCGAGAAAGATTTATGTTCCTCTTCAATGTGACAAATACTTTTCCAGATGGGATTTCCGTCCTTGTCATAGGTTTGTTCAAATTTGTAGGTAGGAATAGAAAAGTAGCCGCGCCGTGCCAGAATCTCCAATTGATTAATGGAATCTTCCTTATTGGGATCTTCAATTTCGTCACGGATGGAAAGCCAAAGACCTTTTTTGCAGAGGTGATCATATGCGACTTTGCAAACATTTCTTCTCGCTTCTGCTTGCGTCTGACCAAAGCCTCGGAATATCGGCAGGTCGTCAGACAACTTCAAAAGGCAGTGCCATTTTGTTTTATGAATCTCTCGATCGTCAAGGCTCTTTGGTTGCTGTGAAATCCCATCAAATTGTGTGTACCAAGTAATTTGGTAGTCTTTTTCGTCAAAATGGTATAGCGGGATATCACCCAGCTTATTATATGACCACTCCTGAATCATTGTAGGGTAGTCCTCTGCATCGCCATCAGCAAGAACGCTCTCCGGGGCAAGCATTATTTCCGCAGCGTTTTGTAGTTTTTCCATATCCCAGTTGCAATCAATTGCGATCGCACCGAGAATTGCTTCAAATAGATCCTCCTTGACAGAATTCTCTTGCCCGATGTTTTGCTGAATGTCACCGCTGCCCATCAACAGGAAGTAACCGATACCCAGTTCGTCAATGCGGTTGGCCAAGGTCTTTTTCTGCACCAAAAGCTTTTTCATGTCGGTAAGCTCTGCTTCGGAATAGTTGGATACCAACACGTTTTCTTCAGGGAAAGTTTTTTTCTCAAGTTCAGAAAACCAGGTGTTTCGCAGTTTCGGGTCGTGCTTTTTGGAGAGACCTACTGCGTTACTGTTTTGCAAAATCAAGTGTTTAACAACAAAGAGGTCAAGAATCTTGTCGCCGATGAATTCCAATACCTCGTTGTTTTCACCGCCGTTTTCTTCCGAATAGGAGCGCCTGGTGAATGCCTGCCACAACAAATCCAAATTGTTGAACGTGTAGCCGATTTGACTTTGGATGAAGTTCAAATCATTTTGTTCCATAATAAAAAATCCTTTCAGTAAATAATTTACTAAAAGGCATAATAATATCCGAAAAAAAACACTACCCTTGTGCACCGGGATAGGAAATGTCGGACAAAGTAGATTAAATTCAGTTCTTTGTTTTAGGGTGTTTACAGATGCTCACTTACATAAACAAAAATAAACGCACGAAAACAATGCCGCAAATTTAATTATTATGCCTTATAATAAATATAATATAACATAGCCGAAACGAAAATGCAACATTTTACAATAACTTTATTATTGTGAAACTATTCATTATCACGATGAAACTTTTATCCCACAATGAAATTATTCTTTTGAGAAAAGTTTCATTGTGCTTTGAGAATGCAAAAAATGGGTAGGTTGGAGTCACTCAACTTCGACTTTGGTGTGGTTAGTTTTGATACAATGAAACTAATCTTTTCTGCCAAAGTGTCAGAAACCCTTATGTCGCAAGGGTTTTCAAGGATAGAAAAAGAACGATAGTTGCAATACCTTTGGTATCATAACTATCGTTCTTATATGGTCCGAGTGGCGAGACTTGAACTCACGACCCCTTGACCCCCAGTCAAGTGCGC
>JAEDEN010000095.1 GCA_016293265.1 Oscillospiraceae bacterium
GTAGAACCGGCGGATCAGGGGCAGGGCCTCCTCCTTGTCCTTGTCGGCGATGGTGGCCAGCACGGTGCCGTAGTTCTGCAGCTTCATGCCGGAGGCCTGCAGGGCCTTGTACAGGGCGCGGTAATAGGTGTCGTCATAGCCGATGGCCTCGCCGGTGGACTTCATCTCGGGGGACAGGTAGGTATCCAGGCCCCGGATCTTGGCAAAGGAGAATACAGGCGCCTTGACGAACCAGCGCTTTTTCTCCGGGGGATAGATGTCGAAGATGCCCTGCTCCTTCAGGCTGGTGCCCAGGATGACCCGGGTGGCGATGTCCGCCAGGGAATAGCCGGTGGCCTTGGACAGGAAGGGCACGGTGCGGGAGGAGCGGGGGTTGACCTCGATGATATAGACCTTGTCCTCCTTGTCCACGATGAACTGGATGTTGTACAGGCCCACGATGCCCAGCCCCAGGCCCAGCTTTTTGGCATAGGTGAGGATGGTGCCCTTGACCTTGTCAGAGATGGAGAAGGGGGGATACACGCTGATGGAGTCGCCGGAATGGACGCCGGTGCGCTCCACCAGCTCCATGATGCCGGGGACAAACACATCCCGGCCGTCGCAGATGGCGTCCACTTCCACTTCCTTGCCCATGATGTAGTGGTCCACCAGCACGGGCTTGTCCTCGTCGATCTCCACGGCGGTCTTGAGGTAATGGCGCAGCTGCTCCTCGTCGGCCACGATCTGCATGGCCCGGCCGCCCAGGACGAAGGAGGGCCGCACCAGCACGGGATAGCCCACATCGGCGGCGGCGGCGACGCCTGCCTCGATGGAGGTGACGGCGTGGCCGGCGGACTGGGGAATGTTCAGCTCGTGGAGGATCTTTTCAAACTTGTCCCGGTCCTCGGCCTTGTCGATGGCCTCCACCGTGGTGCCGATGATGTTGACCCCCCGGGCCATCAGGGGCGCCGCCAGGTTGATGGCGGTCTGGCCGCCCAGGGAGGCGATCACGTCAAAGGCGCCCTCGTACAGCAGGATGTTCATCACATCCTCGGTGGTCAGCGGCTCGAAATACAGCTTGTCGGCGGTGGTATAGTCGGTGGAGACGGTCTCCGGGTTATTGTTGATGATGATGGCCTCGTAGCCGGCGTCCTTGATGGTGGTGACGGCGTGGACGGAGGAGTAGTCAAACTCCACGCCCTGACCGATGCGGATGGGGCCGGCGCCCAGCACCACGGCCTTTTTCCGGTCGGTGACCACCGACTGGCTCTCGCCGATATAGCTGGAGTAGAAGTAGGGGATATAGGCGCCGGTGTGGCAGGTGTCCACCATGCGGAAGGCGGGCATGATGTTCCACTGGCGGCGCAGGTTCCACACATCCAGCTCCTTTTTGCCCCACAGGCGGGCGATGAATTGGTCGGAGAAGCCCATCTGCTTGGCCCCCTCCAGGGCGCGGCGGTCGCCGGGCTTGTCTTTAAGGACGCCTTCCATCTCCACGATGCGCTGGATGCACTCCAGGAACAGGGGAGTGATGGCGGTGGCGTCAAACAGCTCGTCCACGGTGGCGCCCAGGCGGAACAGCTGGGCGATGGCGTAAATGTTGTCATAGCGGAACTGGGAGACATAGTCCAGCAGCTCCTGCCGGCTCATGCCGTCAAACTTGGGCATATGGAAGTGGCAGACGCCGATCTCCAGCGAGCGGACGGATTTGAGCAGCGCCTCCTCCAGGCTGGCGCCGATGCCCATGACCTCGCCGGTGGCCTTCATCTGGGTGCCCAGCTTGTGGTTGGCGTTGGCAAACTTGTCAAAGGGGAAGCGGGGCAGCTTTGCCACCACATAGTCCAGGCTGGGCTCGAAGGAAGCGTTGGTGTTGGCGATCTTGATATCCTCCAGCAGCATGCCCACGGCGATCTTGGCGGTGACCCGGGCGATGGGATAGCCGGAGGCCTTGGAGGCCAGGGCGGAGGACCGGGACACCCGGGGGTTGACCTCGATGAGGAAGTATTCGGAGGTGTGGGGATTCAGGGCGAACTGGACGTTGCAGCCGCCCTCGATCTTCAGGGCGCGGATGATCTTGATGGCGCTGTCATTGAGCATTTTCAGGTCGTGGTCGTTGAGGCTCATGATGGGGGCCACCACGATGGAGTCGCCGGTGTGGACGCCCACGGGGTCCACGTTTTCCATGCCGCAGATGGTGATGGCGTGGTCGGCGCTGTCCCGCATGACCTCAAACTCGATCTCCTTGTAGCCCTTGACGCTCTTTTCCACCAGCACCTGATGGACCGGGGACAGGTGGAAGGCGTGGGTGCCCACCTCCAGCAGCTCCTCTTCGTTATAGGCGAAGCCGCCGCCGGTGCCGCCCAGGGTAAAGGCGGGACGCAGCACCACGGGATAGCCGATCTCCCGGGCGGCCTCCACGGCCTCTTCCAGAGAATAGGTGATCTTGGAGGGAATGACCGGCTCGCCGATCTCCTGGCACAGCTCCTTGAACAGCTCCCGGTCCTCGGCCCGCTCGATGGAGCGGCTGGAGGTGCCCAGCAGCTGGGTCTGGCACTCTTTCAGAATGCCCTTCTTTTCCAGCTGCATGGCCAGGTTCAGGCCGGTCTGGCCGCCGATGCCGGGGATGATGGCGTCGGGGCGCTCATACCGCAGGATGCGGGCCACATATTCCAGGGTGAGGGGCTCCATATACACCTTGTCCGCGATGGCGGTGTCGGTCATGATGGTGGCGGGGTTGGAATTGACCAGCACCACCTCATATCCCTCTTCCTTCAGCGCCAGACAGGCCTGGGTGCCCGCATAGTCGAACTCAGCCGCCTGGCCGATGACGATGGGGCCGGAGCCAATGATCATGATCTTCTTCAAATCTGTTCTTTTCGCCATGAAAAAACCTCCAATATCTCAATCTGTTTTGTTTATGATCTCATTTCAAGGAAGCAGAGGGGAAAAGCTGCCTTATTCCGCCTCATACACGGGCTTTCCGCCGCAGACCGTCCGGACGCAGCGGCCCCGGACCGTCCAGCCGGCAAAGGGGGTGGCCCGGCCTTTGGAGGCGAATGCCTCCGGGTCGATGACCCATTCCCGCTCCAGGTCCCACAGGGCGTAGTCCTCCTCGCCCAGCGGAATGCCGAACCGGCGGCGGGGGGCGCAGGCCATCAGGTCTGCCAGCTTGTCCAGGGATAGGATGCCCGGCAGTACCAACCGGGTATACAGCACGGGGAAGGCGGTCTCCAGTCCCACGATGCCGAAAGCGCTTTTTTCCAGGCCCCGGCTCTTTTCCTCGGCGGAATGGGGGGCGTGGTCGGTGGCGATCATGTCAATGGTGCCGTCCGTCAGCCCTTCCAAAAGCGCCTCCCGGTCGGCAGGGGAGCGCAGGGGCGGGTTCATCTTGAAACGGCCGTCCTCCTGCAGGCAGCTGTCGTCCATCACCAGATAATGGGGCGCGGTCTCGCAGGTGACGTCGATCCCGGCGGCCTTTGCTTTGCGGATCAGGTCCACGCTTTCCTTTGTGGAGATGTGGCACACGTGATAGGCGCACCCGGTCTCGCCCGCCAGTCGCAGGTCCCGCCGGATCTGCTGCCACTCGCTTTCAGAGCAGATGCCCCGGTGGCCGTGGGCGGCGGCATAGGCGCCCCTGTGGATGTACCCGCCCTCCAGAAGGCTGTTGACCTCGCAGTGGGCGGCAATGATCCTGTTCAGCTTTTTGGCCCGGAGCATGGCCTGCCGCATCAGATCCTCGGACTGGACGCCCCGGCCGTCGTCGGAAAAGGCGATGACGTCCTTTGCCATGCCCTCCAGATCGGCCAGGTCCGTTCCCAGCTCCGCCACCGAGATGGCGCCGTAGGGGTAAACGTGGATGCGGGCCTTTTCACGGATGGCCCGGAGCTGGACCTCCAGATGCTCCGGGCTGTCGGGGACGGGATTCAGGTTGGGCATGGTGCAGACGGCGGTATAGCCGCCCCGGGCCGCCGCGGCGGTGCCGGTCTCCAGGTCCTCTTTATAAGAAAAACCCGGCTCGCGGAAATGCACATGCACATCGCAAAAGCCGGGAAGTCTGAAATATTTGGAGTCGTCAAAAGCAGCAACGCTTCCGCCGCCGATACCGCGGGGAAGACCGCTGCGCTGCCGGGGAGCTCTGTTCAAATGCTGCTGCTGGTCCATACAATAACTCCTTATGACATGAAAAAATCCCGCTTGCCAGGCCGGGAAGTACCGTCAACTTGATTTTTTATATTATACAATGACCCCGCCCCGCCGTCAAGAAAAACGGCGTGAAAAATAAGCACAAAATTTGAAAAAGCCGCCGGGATTTTTTTGGCAGGGCTCCCGCGGTTTGACAACCGTCCGCCAATCCCGTATAATAAAGACACGCTGAAAGGAGGTGTCCGCCGTGCTGGAGCAGATCGATGTGACCGAGGCCCGGGATGCCCTGCTCACAGTCCGCCGCCGGGTGGAGCAGTATGCCTGGCTGATGAACGCCCTGCACACACGGGATATCTCCGAGGACCGGCATTTCCGCCGGGCCTGGCTGAACCATTTCAAACTGCGGGACAAGGACCGGGAGTTCTGCCGCTTCTGCTTCCGCTGGCTGGAGGAACACAAGGCGGGGCGGGTGTCCTTTGAACAGGCGCTGCTGGATCTGTACCGCCGGTTCGGCGTGTTGGACCCGGCCAGCGCCTCCAAGCTGGCGGCCACCATCGACCCGTCCCTGCCGGTGTGGGACACCCAGATCCTGGGGTCTCTGGGCATCCGGCCCCTGGCGCTGGAGCGGTCGGGCCGGCGGGTGGAAAGGACCATCGAGGCCTATGACAAACTGACGGCCTGGTATATCCGCTACCTGGCGGGAAAGGACGGCCGCATGGCGGTGCAGGTCTTTGACGAAGTGTACCCCGGTACGGGCTTCGACCCCATGAAAAAGGCGGATTTTACCATCTGGAGCATTTTGTGGTCGTGACGCCCGGCACCCCGCGAAAAAACGGAAGAGGGCCGCTGCCACCCGGGAATACAGGTCAAAATGACAGAAAAAACCGCCCGTTCGGGCGGTTTTGCTCATGAGAAGGCTCCCTTGCAAAAGGGCGCCTTTATTTTTTCACATCAAAATCCAGGGTGATGGTCTTGACGGAGGGCTTGAGCTGGGTCAGCTTCACGCCGGCGGCGTTCAGCATCCGTTTGGAGGCCAGGGTGGCAGGCGTGTCGGCGTATTTGTCCGACAGGTAGCGGATCTCCCGGACGCCGCTCTGGATGATGGCCTTGGCGCATTCGTTGCAGGGAAACAGGGACACATAGAGCCGGCTGCCCCGCAGGTCCCGGCCGTTGGCGTTCAAAATGGCGTTCAGCTCCGCGTGGACCACATAAGGATATTTGGTCTCCGGACCCTCCCGGTCCCAGGGAAACTCATCGTCAGAGCAGCCCTTGGGCATACCGTTGTAGCCGGTGGAGATGATGATATTGTCCGGGGACACGATGCAGGCGCCCACCTGGGTGCCGGGGTCCTTGCTGCGCTTGGCGGCCAGCATGGCGATGCCCATGAAGTATTCATCCCAGCTGATGTAATCCTGTCGTTTCATTGGCTCTGCCTCCTCCTTTGGATTACCCTGATTTTACCCGGAGCGTTGGAATTTGTCAACCGGGCAGCCCAGGGCCCCAAATTACCATGGTGATTTTTTTGGATGGGCAGATCCGGAACGATTGCTGGAAGGACAGAAAAAGCCACCCCTGCGGGGTGGCTTTTTCTGATTGGCTTGTTTGTTCGGCTTAGTACATACCCATGTCGCCGCCCATGCCGGGAGCGGGAGCGGCGG
>JAEDEN010000096.1 GCA_016293265.1 Oscillospiraceae bacterium
GAGCAGAACAAACAGGAACGCAGGGCGGCAGGCCGGGAAGAGAAAGAGGCCGAAGCCAGGCGCCGGTTTGAACTGAAACAGCAAAAGAAAAAGGAGAGGCACCGGGGCAGATGACGCCCCGCCTCCCGGTCCTCCGGGCGTGGGAAGACCCATGCCGGGGGACTTGACAAGGGCCCCGGCCCGGCGTACAATCAAAGGCGAAAAAGGGGAGTCCGGCGAAGCGGACTGAGAGGCGGATGGATTCCGCGACCCATATAACCTGATCTGGCTCATACCAGCGTAGGGAACATATCCGAACACTGCGTATACGCAGACCTTCCTGCTCCCGCTGGCCCGGCCGGCGGGAGCATTTTTTACCGAAAGGGAGTTTTTTTATGAAAGCAAGCGTTGCCATCCAGACCCTGCCCGCGGCAGAGAACGACGAGGAGCTGGTCCGCATCGTGGATGAGGTCATCGACTACATCCGCGCCCAGGGCCTGAACTACTATGTAGGCCCCTTCGAGACCACCATCGAGGGGGAGGACTACGACCAGCTCATGGACATCGTGAAGGAGTGCCAGCACGTGGCCATCCGGGCCGGCGCACCCAAGGTTTCCGCCTATATCAAGGTGGTCTATGAGCCGGAAGGGGAGATTTTGACCATTGACAAAAAAGTTACGAAGCATCACCGCCAGTAAGGGCCCGGCCCTGGCGGCCGTGGCGGCCCTGCTGGCCCTGTGGGCCGCCGCCAGCGCCCTTGGCCTGGTGCCCCGGTATATGCTGCCCTCCCCCTGGGACGTGGTGAAGGCCTTTGTCTCCGACGGGCCGCTGCTGTGGGAAAACAGCCTCATCACGCTGCGGGAGGCCTTCTGCGGCCTTGCCCTGGGCGTGGGGCTGGGATTCTTGTTCGCCGTTTTGATGGACACCTTCCATGTCCTCTACCGGGCCCTCTACCCCATCCTGGTCATCACCCAGACCATCCCCACGGTGGCCATCGCGCCGCTGCTGGTACTGTGGTTCGGCTACGAAATGGCCCCCAAGGTGATCCTCATCGTCATCACCACCTTTTTCCCGGTGACGGTGGGCCTGCTGGACGGCTTCCGGGCGGTGGACGGCGACGCGGTGAATCTGCTGCGCTCCATGGGGGCCGGCCGGTTCCAGATCTTCCGCTACATCAAGTGCCCCTCGGCCCTGCCCCAGTTCTTCTCGGGGCTGCGGATCGCCGCGGCCTACGCCGTGGTGGGAGCGGTGATCAGCGAGTGGCTGGGGGGCTTCGGGGGCCTTGGCGTCTACATGACCCGGGTGAAAAAGGCCTTCGCCTTTGACAAGATGTTTGCCGTCATCTTCCTCATCTCCGCCATCTCCCTGGCCCTGATGGCCCTGGTGGACCTGGCGGAGCGCAGGTGTATGCCCTACCGGCATATCCATGAACAACAGAAAGGATCAGACCTATGAAGAAAAAACGCCTTGCGGCCCTGGCTTTGGCCGCTTTGATGACCCTGACGGGCTGCGCCGCCGGGGAAAAGCCCGCCGCCGGCCAGGCGAAGGAAAAGATCACCTTCGTGCTGGACTGGACCCCCAACACCAACCACACCGGCCTTTACGCCGCCATCGCCAAGGGCTACTTTGACGAGGCCGGCCTGGAGGTAGAGGTGGTCCAGCCCCCCGACGATGGCGCCGAGGTGCTGGTGGGCTCCGGTAAGGCCCAGTTCGGCGTCAGCTTCCAGGATACCATGGCCCCCGCCCTGCTGGGGGACAACGCCCTGCCCATCACCGCCGTGGCCGCCGTCCTCCAGCACAACACCTCCGGCATCGTCTCCCGGGCCGGGGAGGGGATGGACACCCCCAAGGGCCTGGAGGGCAAGAAGTACGCCACCTGGGACCTGGATGTGGAAAAGGCCACCTTGAAGCAGGTGGTGGAGGTGGACCAGGGAGACTTTTCCAAGGTGGAGCTGATCCCCTCCAGCGTCACCGATGAGGTCTCCGCCCTGGAGAGCGGATCCGTGGACGCCATCTGGATCTTCTACGGCTGGGCGGGCATCGCCTGCCAGGTGGCGGGCCTGGACACCGATTATTTCGCCTTTGCCGACATCGATCCGGTCTTTGACTACTACACCCCCGTCATCATCGCCAACAACGGCTACCTGGCGGAGCACCCCGAAAGCGCCAAGGCCTTCCTCTCCGCCCTCTCCAAGGGCTACGGCTTCGCCGCACAGAACCCCGAGGAGGCCGCGGAGATCCTGATGGAGGCCGCCCCGGAGCTGGGGAGCAGCCGGGAACTGGTGGTGGAGAGCCAGAAGTACCTGGCGGGAGAATACATCGCCGACGCCGCCCGCTGGGGCGAATTCGACGCCGCCCGCTGGGACGCCTTCTACGCCTGGCTGGGGGACAACGGCCTGGTGAGCCAGCCCATCCCCGCCGGAACGGGCTTTACCAATGACTACCTCCCCGGCTGACATGGAGAAGCTGGAGGTTCGCAGTGTCAGCAAGTCCTTTGACGGAAGGCCTGTGCTGAAGGATATCTCCATCACGCTGCGCCAGGGGGAGCTGGTGAGCCTTCTGGGGGTCAGCGGCGGGGGCAAGACCACGCTGTTCAACATCATCTCGGGCCTTTTGACGCCGGATGAGGGGCGGGTCTACCTGGAGGGACAGGACATCACCGGCCAACCCGGCCGCATCAGCTATATGCTGCAAAAGGATCTGCTGCTGCCCTACCGAACGGTGGCGGACAACGTGGCGCTGCCCCTGATCCTGCGGGGCGTTGGGAAAAAGGAGGCCCGGGAGCAGGCGGCGGCCCACTTCGGGGAATTCGGCCTGGAGGGGACGGAGTCGCTCTACCCCGCCCAGCTCTCCGGCGGGATGCGCCAGCGGGCGGCCCTGCTGCGCACCTACCTCTTTTCCCAGGACGTGGCGCTGCTGGACGAGCCCTTCTCCGCCCTGGACACCCTGACGAAAAGCGCCGTCCACCGCTGGTACCTGGAGGTGATGGAGCGCATCCGCCTGTCCACCCTCTTCATCACCCACGACATCGACGAGGCCATCCTCCTCTCCGACCGCATCTACCTCCTCACCGGCCGCCCCGGCTCCGTAACGGAGGAGATCGTCATCGCGGAGCCCAAGCCCCGGGGAGGGGATTTCAACCTGACGCCGGAGTTTCTGGCCTACAAGCGGCGCATCCTGGCCGCCCTGGGCTGAGAAAAAGGGATTGTAAATCCCCCGGAAATGGTGTATGATATCCTTATCAGACAATGAGGAGGAGCTTGTTTATGAGCAAAACCGCAAGTCTCGTCATGAAGATCATCGGCGCTAGCCTGGCCTTCGCCGCCGTGGTGTGCCTGATCATCGGCGGCTGGCACGATCTGCAGGTCGGTTTTTGCGGCGCGAAGAAGCGCCTGAGTAAGAAATTCGGCTCTGAATATGACGATTACGCCGACGAGGAACTGTACGAGTAAAAGATGAATCCAAAAAAACCGCCCGCTGTACAGCGGGCGGTTTTTTCGCGCAAGAATAGAGCATTGGAATCCGGATAAACGATTTCTTTGAAAAAAGCCACAAAAAAACAGCCGGATTTTCGTCCGACTGCACGGAAAAGCCTTGACAGCGCTTAAAATCCATGGTAAAATTAAGCGCTTATATAGTGGGAGGGGAGAACCCGGTGCCCCACCTTACTTTCCTACAAGATACCACAGTTCCCGGAACAATGCAAGAGCGGTGGGAAGGATTTTTAACAACATCACCGCGTGTATCGAACTGGGAGGAGAACCCACATCTGAAAATCAGCCGCCGCCCCCGCCGGACAGGGCGGCAAAAGAAAGGTGAATGAGAAGATGGCCAAAGACAAGCTTTACGGAAAGACCCTTCGTAAGAACTTTGCCCGGTATGAGGAAGTTGTCCCCATGCCGAATCTTCTGGAGATCCAGAAGAAGTCTTACAAGGAGTTTTTGGACACCGGCCTGCGCGAGGTCTTTACGGACGTGGGCCCGATCACGGACTACCAGAACACGCTGGAGCTGACCTTCATCGACTACAAGATGGATGAGCCCCCCAAGTACAGCGTGGAGGAGTGCAAGGCCCGTGACGCAACCTATGCCGCCCCGCTGAAGGTGGTGGCCCGCCTGCGCCACAAGAGCGAGGACGGCACGGACGGCTTCGGCGAGATCAAGGAGCAGGAGATCTTCATGGGGGATTTCCCCCTGATGACCCAGTCCGGCACCTTCGTCATCAACGGCGCCGAGCGCGTGGTGGTCTCCCAGATCGTCCGCTCCCCCGGCGTCTACTACGGCAAGGAGATCGACATCAAGACGGACCTGCCCATCCTCACCTCCACCGTCATCCCCTACCGGGGCGCCTGGCTGGAGTATGAGACCGACGCCAACGAGACCTTCTGGGTCCGCATCGACAAGAACCGCAAGATCCCCATCACCTGCCTCATCCGCGCCCTGGGCTACAAGACCGACGCGGAGATCACGGAGCTCTTCGGGGACGACCCCCGCATCATGAACACCCTGGAGAAGGATCCCTGCAAGACCTATGAGGACGCCATGCTGGAGATCTACCGCAAGCTCCGCCCCGGCGAGCCCCCCACGGTGGAGGCCGCCGAGACCCTCATCAACAACCTCTTCTTCGACCCCCGCCGCTACGATTTGTCCGTGGTGGGCCGCTATAAGTTCAACAAGAAGCTGTCCCTGTGGCAGCGGGTCACCGGCTACAAGCTGGTCTACCCCGTGGCCGACCCCGCCACCGGCGAGATCCTCTTCGAGGAGGGCCACCTGCTGAGCAAGGATGACGCCCGGCTGCTGGATACCGTGGGCGTGGGCGACGTGACCATCGAGGTGGACGGCGAGCCCCTGCGGGTGCTGTCCAACCGGATGTGCGACCTGAAGCACTATGTGGACTTCGACCCCCTGGCCCAGTGCGGTATCAAGGAGCGGGTCCGCTACGACGTGCTCCAGGAGCTGCTGGGCCAGTACAGCGGCGAGGAGCTCATCGCCCAGATCAAGCTCCACAAGGACGACCTGGTGCCCAAGCACATCATCATCGACGATATCGTCACCTCCATCAACTATATGAACGGCCTGGCCCGGGGCATCTCCGAGAAGGACGACATCGACCACCTGGGCAACCGCCGCCTGCGCTGCGTGGGCGAGCTGCTGCAAAACCAGTTCCGCATCGGCTTCAGCCGCATGGAGCGGGTCATCCGGGAGCGTATGACCATCCAGGACCTGGATATCGTCACCCCCCAGAGCCTCATCAACATCCGCCCCGTCACCGCCGCCATCAAGGAGTTCTTCGGCTCCAGCCCCCTGAGCCAGTTCATGGACCAGACCAACCCCCTGGCGGAGCTGACCCACAAGCGCCGCCTTTCCGCCCTGGGCCCCGGCGGCCTCTCCCGCGAGCGGGCCAACATGGAGGTCCGCGACGTTCACTACAGCCATTACGGCCGTATGTGCCCCATCGAGACCCCTGAAGGCCCCAACATCGGCCTGATCTCCTACCTGGCCACCTACGCCCGGGTGAATGAGTACGGCTTTATCGAGGCCCCCTACCGGGCCGTGGACAAGGCCACCGGCCGCCTGGCCGACGGCATCACCTACATGACCGCCGATGAGGAGGATAACTTCATCGTGGGCCAGGCCGCGGAGCCCGTTGATGAGAACAACTGCCTCATCAACGCCCGTATCACCGCCCGCCACCGGGACGAGATCGTGGAAGTGGACCGGGAGATGGTGGACTATATCGACGTCAGCCCCCGCATGATGGTCTCCATCGCCACCGCCATGATCCCCTTCCTGCCCAACGA
>JAEDEN010000021.1 GCA_016293265.1 Oscillospiraceae bacterium
TGCCAGCCCTTATCCAGCGCCATGGTGTAATACTCATAGCTGGGATAGTAACCGCCGGCGCCGATCTGGCCCTCGCCGTTGCCGACCTCCACCATATACATGCGGGTGTCAATGATGGGATCATAGTAGGCAAAGTCGGAGAAGGTGCCGAAGGTAGAGCCGGGATGGTTGAACTGGCTCAGGGAGTCAGCGCCCTCCGCCTGGCTCAACAGGGCATAATAAGCCTTCATGCCGGCGTCGCTGGTCTTGTTGTTCAACGTGGTATTGTTGCGGGAAACGATACCGGGGGTATTGAAGGTGTTGATATGGCCGGGGCCGCCGGACCAGGTCATTTCAAAGCCGCCAAGGGCGACGATGCTGCTCTGGCTGGCGTTGAAGGCTGCAACCGCATCCTTGTAGCTGTTCCAGATGCTCTGGCTCTTCTCACTGGCCAGGGACATATCGTACAGTGCGCCCTCGGGGTTGACGGTGGTACCGGCGCTGGTGCCATCGAAATAGTTGGAGTGGTCGGTGAAGGCCACAAACTGCACGTTGGCACTTTCGGGCAGGCTCTTCACATAATTCAGGGCGGACTCCAGGGTGCCGGAGCCGTCGGAATACTGGGTGTGAGAGTGAAGCTGGCCGAAATAGTGCTGATAGGTGGCCTCGCCCACGGTGAAGCTCCAGGACTTGGAGGTCTCCTTGCCGTCGGCACGCTTCACGGTGACGGTAACGGTGGTACGGCCGTCAGCCAGATCGGCGGCGGGGGTATAGGAGACCTTGCCATCGGCATAGACAGCCTCGACCTTTGCACCGTTCACAGTCATAGTGATGGTGGGATTCTCGCCTGCGTTGGCGATGACGGCGGAGATGACGGGGCGCTTGTTCTCCTTGGTCTCGCTGCCGGAGGCGGGGGTCACAGCGGAAATGACAGGCTCATCCTTGACGGGAACTTCGGCTGCGCCGGTGATGACCGTATCCTTGTTGTCCTTTCCGGTGACGGTGATGGTCAGCTGACCGCCGGTGACAAGGGCGGCGGGGATGGTGTAGGTGCCGTCCTCACCCTCACTCAGTTCGTTCTCGCCCACCTTCACGGTCAGTTCCTTCACGCCGAACACGGCGTCCACGGTGAAGGAGAAGATGTAGTTCTGGCTCACATAAGCGTCAGGCAGAGTACCGAAAACCACCTTAGGCTCATTCACGATACCGTCAGTGAGCTTCTCATTGGCGGTAGGATAGAACTGGAAGGTGTAAATGTCATAATCGGTGACATTGTACATGCTGTAGGTCTTGTAGGCCCCGGCATAGTACTCCATATACTGGCTGTACTTGCCGTTGAACTTGGCGGTGCGGCTCTCCATGGTATAGCCGGTTCCCTGGACAGCCAGGGTCCAGTCAGCATCCTCAGAGGCTGTCAGAGAATAGAACGCATTGTTGCCGGTTCCATTGGAACACAGGTAACCGTAGGTCTCGTTCTTGAAGCGGTAGTAATCACCGTTCTTTTCCACGGTGAAGACCACGCCGCCGTTCTCGGCAGTAGCCTTGCCGCCGGCGATGACTGTACCCACGCCGGTGATGGAGGGGCTGTCCGTATTGTCATCCTGGGCAGCCAGTACACCCTTGGCGTCGAGGTTGTAAATCATAACCTCGTCACCCGCCTTGGGCAGGCCGCCGTCAGGATCGGTGATATCACCGGTGACCTTATAAAAGGCCTGAGCAAACAGGACCTCGTCGCTGATCTTCGTAAAAGAACTCCAGTTTCCCTTGGAGGCGTACCACTCAAGATAGTTGCCGCGGGCCGCGTTTTTGATGTAGTAGCAGCCTGCGGTGGCAGCCTTGATGACTTCCCAGTTGGGATTCACATCACCCAAAGGCGTGCTGGTATAGCTTTCGCCCATGGAGAGCTTCTTGCCTTCGCTGGTGGAGAAGGTATAGGTGCCGTCGGGATTGACACCCACGGTCCACACATCAGCGGCGGTAAAGCCGGAGACTACGCCGTCGGCCACGGTCACATCCGTGCCGTTGTTATAGAAGCCGGTGTAGGTGGTGGACAGGGCTTTGAGGTTAGCGGGATTGTAGATGACCACCTTGTCGCCTTGGGCCAGGGGGCCGGTGGGAGTGGGAGCGGCCTCGGTGATTTCGCTTGCCAGGGTGTTGCGCAGCTGCAGTGTGGTCTTGTAGCAGCTCACAGCGGCGGTGACGTCAATGACATCGCCCACCTTGACATCCCATGCGCCATCGGTCTTACCCACCACAGCCTTGTAAAGCTGGATGGTGTTGGTGCCGTCGCTGACGGTGATGTTGGGGGTGGTGTAGGTGCCATCTTTATCGTAGACCTCCGTGACTTCCACACCGCTGAGCTTCACATAGGTGCAGATGTCAGCGGTGGTCAGAGCGTCGATGGTGGTGGCCTTAGCGGTCAGCTCCAGGCCGGAGGACTTCTCATAGGTTGCAGAAGCCAGCTCGGGCAGGCCGTTAAACTCTGCCTTTTTGCCGGTGCCGATGACGGTATCGCCCAGTGCAATATCCGCAGGGGCCGCAGACAGATACAGGTCGATGCCGCCGGTGGCGTCCTGGATGTAGACGTTTTTGCCGTCCAGCAGCGTCACCACGCCCTTGACGGTGAACTCCGCGTCCTTCTCCCCTGCCAGCGCCTCGGCGATGGTGTTATAGGCGGGAGCGGGAGCAGCCTTGGTGATTTCGCTTGCCAGGGTATTGCGCAGCTGCAGGGTACCGTTGTTCGTACCAACGGCTGCCATAACGTCCACGGTGTCACCCACGGCGATATCCCATGCACCGTCGGTCTTTCCAACAACAGCCTTATAGATCTGGATGGTGTTGGTACCATCGCTCACGGTGACGTTGGGGCTGGAATAGGCGCCGTTGTTGTCGAAGACCTCCGTGACTTCCACGCCGCTGAGCTTCACATAGGTGCCCAGGTCCCCATCGGTAAGAGCGCCGATGGTGGTGGCCTTGGCGGTAAGGGTCAGGCCGGAGGAGGCCTCATAGGTACCGTTGCTCAGCTGGGGCATCCCGCGGTAGGCGCCCCGGACACCAGTGGCAACGATGGTGTCGCCAAGCTCCACAGAGGGAGCGGCGCTCATGTACACGCAGATACCGCCGGTGGCATCCTGCAGGTAGACGTTCTTGCCGTCCACCAGCGTCACCACACCCTTGACGGTGAACTCGCCCTCAGAGGCGGCCAACGCATCAGAGATAGCCGCAATCTCGGGCTCAGGATCGGGCGTCGTGCCAGCGTCCAGCTTATAGATGCTGGGCAGCAGCATGGACGCATTCGTTGCCGAAGTATAGTTGAGGAATCTGGGGGAATTCACATTGTACAGGATACGGCCGCACGCACTATCCGTACTGGCGATGGTAGCCTTTCTCTCAGCATCAATGCTGATCGTCCAGGTTTCAGTGCCGGTCCCGGAGTAGTTGACGGCTTTAGCCGCACTTGTGCACAGCTTATCTCCGTTTGAGGTAAGAGTCCATCCGCTGGCGTCTCCCCCCAGCGTAAACACCGCGACATCGCTTCCAACGTCTGTCAGGGATGTTTCTACACTGGCAAGAAATTTACCACTTAATGCGCCTGCGGCATACACTTTTTCGTTCGCTTTCGCAGCGATAACGATCTGGTCGCCGGCCGCCAAAGTGGATGCGTCCGTTACCAGAGTGCAGGTGCCCGCGCCTTCTGCAAAGGCCATGGTGGGCAGCAGGGAGCATACCATCACAATGGCCATCAGCAGGCTGAGCAGCCGCTTTTTTTGTTTTTTCATGCTTTTCCTCCTTGCTTTTTTAGATTGAGGCAAAATGCTGCTTTACGGAATACCCTCCTCCTTTTTATGCATCATAACAATGTCACTCCGTCACATCGGAACTGTATTTCTGCATAAATTTGATAATAATATTGTAGCCAATCTGTATATAAAATGCAAGTGAAAAGCAACACTTTTGTCCTTGATAAAGAGCGGGTATCCCCCCTTCCGGGAACACTCGCTCCTTCTATCTATGATTTCTATTTTTGCTCTATTTTATGTTCTATTTATGCCCTATTCTATGTTTATGATTTGGCCGTGATGCGTCTCCGCTTTCTCATGGCATGGCTCCCCTATTGCGTATTTGCCGCCCCTTTTTCAGGGAGTTGGGCCAAAACCACCGCCAGGAGCATCAGCACGCAGCCAAAATACTCCCGGGCAGTCATCCGGTCATGCATAATGAGGGCGCCGGCCACGGTTGCAAACACGGACTCCAGGCTCAAAAGCAGCGTCACCACTGTGGGATTGGAGTCCTTCTGCGCCAGGATCTGCAGCGTATAGGCAACGCCGCTGGAAAAAATACCCACATACAAAATAGGCCAGATGCAGCTTTGCAGAGCCTCCACAGTGGGCGTCTCCGTGAGGAACATGCCTGCCGCGGAAATCACAGATGCCACAAAAAACTGGGCACAGGAAAGCTCTACGCCGTCCACCTTTTGTACAAAATGGTCCACGGACATGATCTGCACCGTGAAACACACCGCACAGCCAAGAAGGTAGAAGTCGCCGGAGGCGATGCTGAACTCCTCCGTGATGCAAAGGCAGTAAAGTCCCGCAACTGCCAGCACGACGCCGACCCAGACACTCTTGCCCACCCGCTTTTTCAAAAGCAGCCCCGCGATGGGAACCAGGACGATATACAGCGCCGTAATGAATCCGGCCTTACCGCTGGTAGTGGTTTCAATGCCCTTTTGCTGCAGGTTCGCTGCCACCGCCAGCGCGGTGCCGCAGCAAAGGCCGCCGACGGCCAGGTCCTTCCAGGAGGTCTTCCTGGCAGCCTGCCCCCGCTTCTTTTCCAGTAGGCGCAGCACGCCGCAAAGCCCCAGTAAGAAGAAAAAAGCGATGATGGAACGGGCCGCATTGAAGGTAAAGGGACCCACGTAGTCCGCACCGATGCTCTGTGCCACAAAAGCAGTGCCCCAGATCAACGCCGCCAGAACCGGCAGCACATTTTGACGTACACGATTGACTTTCATTTTGCTTGCTCCCATACTGATTTCATGCTATACTTCCTATCACACACTTTGTGACAGTAAAGCACAATATTTTCGTATTTTAGCACCGAGGTGAGAAAATGGCAAGACTTTCCCGCCAATTCTATCTGGGCGATACTGTGCAAATTGCCCAAATGCTTCTCGGAACCTGCCTGGTGCGGCGGATGCCTGACGGAGAACTGCTGGTGGGCCGCATCACGGAGACGGAGGCTTATGTGGGCCGGTGTGACAAAGCCTGTCACGCCTACGGTTACCGCAAAACGGAGCGTACCGCCACCCTTTTCGCGCCGCCGGGAACGGCCTATATCTACCTCATCTACGGGATGTACCACTGTCTCAACTTCGTCACGGAGCCGGAGGGCGAGCCTGCCGCGGTGCTGCTGCGTGCCGTTGCCCCCCTGGCCGGCACGGAAACCATGCGCCGCCTGCGCTATGGGGACAAGCCCTGGAACGCTTACCGGGAGAAAAACTTTCTGAACGGGCCCGGCAAGGTGTGTAAAGCCTTTTCACTTACCCGGGAGGAAAACGGGCTCGACCTGACCGGAGATACGCTGTTTCTCTGTGACTCCCCAGTGGATGTGGGCCTTCCCTGCCCTGTTTTTCCCCGGGAGCGCGTGGTGGCGGGACCGCGGATCGGCATCGACTATGCGGAAGAGGCCAGGGATTTCCCCTGGCGGTTCCAGCTGAAAAAGGAGGAAAGCTGATGCTCTTATTTGACATGGACGGCACCCTGATCGACTCCAACGGTGTGTGGAAGGATGTGGACCGGGAATTCCTGGCCCGCCGGGGCCTGGAATACACCCACGCCTATTACGAAGGCGTTGCCCACACCATCTTCCCTCTTGCGGCCAAATTTACCAAGGAGTTCTGCAATCTTCCGGAAAGCTGTGAGGAGATTATGGCGGAGTGGATGGCGCTTGCAAAAGACGCCTATTCCAATGTCACCGTCAAGCCTGGCGTCCGGGCCTATTTGAAGCAGTGCAAGGCGGAGGGGCGAAAAATGGCGGTGGTGACTTCCAGTGTGCCGGAACACTGCCACACGGCCCTTGAAAAGCTGGATCTTCTGAAGTATTTTGAAAACATCACCTTTGCCCAGGAACTGGGCCTGGAGAAAAAGCGCCCCGAGGTCTGGCGTGAGGCTGCCAGGCGAAATGGCGCACGGCCGGAGGACTGCACCGTCTTTGATGACAGTCTTGCCGCCTGCCAGGGCGCACGCAGCGCCAAAATGCGGGTGGTGGGCGTATACGATGGCTTCTTTGCCCAGGATGAACGGGAAATGCGGCAATTCTGCGATGTGTACATCAAAAGCTTCGAGGAGCTTTTGTATGTGCCGCTGCCGAAACGGAAAAAGTAACAGGAAAAGGGTGCCGTATATACGGCACCCTCTTCTTTTTAGAGTTTCTTCATATGCGCGCCGGCAGATTTGAGCATCAGCTTCTTGGTGGCACCGGAGTCGAACGCCACCTCCACCAGGGCATCACCGCCCATGGGACGGACGGAGAGGACACTGCCCCTGCCAAAGGCAGTGTGCTCGATGGTATCGCCCTTTGCAAGCTGCATCAGCCCGGCGGCAGGCGCCGCCTTCTTTCCGCCGGTGGCGGAAGCCAAAGGCCGCTGGGCAGGCTTGGAACGTTGGGTATAGCTGGTAACGCCGCTGTTTCTGCCGCAGCCGCGGGAGGTATATCCGCCGTAAGCGGTTTCACCGTAACCGCCATAAGAGCCTCCGGAAAAGGATCCGCTGTCACTCCAGCGGTCGCCTCCGAAGGTGTCATCCTCCCCTCTGCCAAAGCGGGGCTGAGGCTTGCTCTCCCAGCGCATATGATCCTCCGGGATCTCCTCCAGGAAGCGGGAGGGCGGATTGGGCGTCGTCCGGCCATAGAGCATCCGCTGCCTGGCGTTGGTGAGTGTCAGCTTCTCCTTGGCACGGGTCATGGCGACGTAGCACAGGCGGCGTTCCTCCTCCAGCTCTTCCATATCGTATTGGGCGGAGCTGCCGGGAAAAATACCCTCCTCCATGCCTACCACATAAACAACGGGGAATTCCAGGCCCTTAGCGGAGTGGATCGTCATCATGGTAACACAGTTATCGCCGGAGTCCATGTTGTCAAGATCGGTGTAAAGGGCGATCTCGTTGAGAAAGCCGGAAAGGGTGGCATCTTCCGGTCCCTGCGCCAGGAAGCCCATAATGTTGGACTTGAGCTCCTGCACGTTTTCGATGCGGCCCCGGCTCTCCATGTCATTTTTCTCCTCCAGGGCGCGGATATAGCCGGTCTGATCGCAGACGGCGTCATAGAACTCCGGCAGAGCCAGCGACCCTCCCGCGCGGCGGAGGCCGTCAATGAGGTCCGCAAACTTCAAAAGCTTGGAGGAAACGCTTTTCAACTCGGGAAACAAATCCGCGTTGCGGATGATCTCATACAGGGAGGCCCCCTGGTCCCCGGCGATAAGGGCCACCTTTTCCAGCGTGGATGTGCCGATGCCACGGGCGGGGGTGTTGATGATACGGCGCAGGCGCAGGTCGTCCAGGGGGTTATTCAGCACACAGAGGTAAGCGAGCATATCCTTTACCTCCGCACGGTCAAAGAACTTCATGCCGCCCACAATTTTATAAGGAATGGCATTTCGTTTCATGGCATATTCCAGCGCGTTGGACTGGGCGTTCATGCGGTAAAGGACAGCCGTATCCCGGAAATTGCGTCCCCGGTTCACCCCCATCAGAATATCCCCTACCACATAATTTGCCTCGTCGCTCTCATTAAAGGTGGTTTTCACCGTCACCACATCGCCGGAACCATTGTCCGTCCAGAGGGTCTTTCCCTTACGGCCGGTGTTGTTTTTAATGACAGCATTGGCTGCGTCCAGAATGTGTTGGGTGGAACGGTAGTTCTGCTCCAGACGGATGGTGCGGGCGTCCCGGTACTGCTGCTCAAAATTCAGGATGTTTTCGATATTGGCGCCCCGGAAGCGGTAAATGGACTGGTCATCATCGCCCACCACGCACAAATTTTTCCGCCCGCCGGCAAGGAGGCTGGTCAGAAGGTACTGCAAATGGTTGGTGTCCTGGTACTCATCCACCAGAACATAGCGGAACTTGTTCTGGTAATACTGCAGCACATCCTTATCCTGCTGGAGAAGCTGCACGGTATCGTAGATGATGTCATCAAAGTCCAGGGCGTTGGCGTCCCGGAGCTTCCTGGCATACCTTGCGTAAATCTTTGCCACACGGCTGAGCTTCCAGTCATTTTCGTTCCGATGGTCTTTGGCAAAGTCCTCCGGGCTTTCATAGCGGTCCTTGGCGGAGCTGATGATGGAAAGGACGCTCTTGGGCTGAAAGGTCTTCTCGTCCAGATTCATCTCCTTGATGATGTCCTTCAAGACCCGCTTGGAATCCTCCGTGTCGTAGATGGTAAAATCCTTTGAAAGGCCGATCCGGTCGATGTCCCGGCGCAGGATGCGCACACAAGCGGAGTGAAAGGTGGAGGCCCAGATATCGTTTGCCATGGGCCCAAGACGGGCGGCAAGGCGCTCCTTCAATTCGCCCGCCGCCTTATTGGTAAAGGTGATAGCGATGATCTCCCAGGGGCGGGGCACATCCACGGCACAGAGCCGTCTGGCTCTGGCCCAGTCCCCCTCCTCCGGCTGCCGGGGAAAGTGCTCCAGAAATTCCAGGTCTTCCTCCGCCGCCCAGTGGGGAACCTCTGTGCTGTCACTGCCCCGGCCATAGGTCAAAAGGTTATAGACCCTCTGGATGAGGACCGTTGTCTTGCCGCTTCCGGCCCCGGCCAGCAGCAAAAGGGGGCCTTCCGTCGTCATGGCAGCCTGGCGCTGCATGGGGTTCAGGCGCTTTAAATCCTGGGCGATCACAGCTTTTCTCGCCTTTATGTATCTCGTTTCAAAGTCGTTCATATATCCACCCATATTTCTCTTATTTCAATAGCCTTTTTATTTTAGGGCAAAAAGCCACGGAGGTCAACCGTAAAAGCGCCCGCAAAAACCGTCACTGAATTGTAACTATTTTTAGGTTGACATCCGTCTACCTTTTTGCTATGTTTTAGGTAGACAAACGTATACCTTCCAGGAGGGAACTACTATGAAGATCAATTTATCCGACGGCGAATGGAAGCTGATGAACCATCTTTGGGCAACTGCCCCAAAAACCATTACAGAATTGACGTCAGAGATGAGCAGCGAGACCGGCTGGACGAAAAACACCATCATCACCATGCTCTCCCGCCTGGAGGCCAAGGGCGCCATCCACCATGAGGACGGGGGACGGGCCAAACTCTATTCTCCCCTCATTCCACGGGAGGATGCAGCTCTGGCAGAGACGAAGGATTTCCTGGGAAAGGTGTTTGGCGGGAGCTTGGGACTGATGGTCCATGCCATGGTGGAAAGCCGCACACTCACGGAGGCGGATATCGCGGAGCTTTCCGCCATCCTGGAAGAAGCCGGAGGTGAGAAAACATGAAGGAGATCCTGCTGACATCCTCCGCCTTGATCGTGGTGCTGCTGGCAGTTCGCCTGCTGTTCCGCAATACCATCTCACGGCGGGTGCAGTATGCCCTGTGGGGCCTTGTGCTGGTGCGGCTGCTCCTTCCCTTCCAGCTCCCGGCGATGGAACACAACGTACTCACCGCCGCTGCGCCGGTACAGCAAAGTATCTCCGCCAACCTGGAGCGCCAAACGGTATATGTGCCCGTTGCCCGGGAACCCCTGGCAGACCATCCAACCGCCCCCGATACCGGGCCCGCCCAGGCAATCTCCCCCACCGCTCAGAAGGTCTGGGTGGTGGAGAGCAGTGAAACGGCGGTCCAATACCGAAAGCTGACCGGAGAAGAGCTTTTGCAGATCCTCTGGTTCGGCGGGATGGCGGCCATGGCCTGCTGGCTGCTGCTTTCCAATCTCCTCTTTTGGCGCAGACTCCATGGACGAAGAGTGTTTTATCCGGTCAGCGATTGCAAATACCCGGTCTACCTGGTGGAAGAGGGTCTGCCCTCCCCCTGCCTCTTCGGCCTTATCCGGCCCGCTATCTATCTGACCCCCGCCGCCGTGGAGAATACGGAAAAGCTGCGCCATGTGCTGGCACACGAAACCACCCACGCCCGTCATCTGGACCCGGTATGGTCCCTCCTGCGGGGCATATGCCTGGTGGTCTATTGGTTCGATCCCCTGGTATGGGCGGCAGCCTTCGCCTCCCGGACAGACTGCGAGCTGGCCTGCGACGAGGGCGCCTTGAAGCTCCTGGGCGAATCTGAGCGCATCTCCTACGGAAGAACCCTTCTTTCCCTCATCCCGGTACGCAAGGGCCCTGCCTCTCCCCTGCTCTCCGCCACAACCATGACAGCGGATAAAAAGCGTCTCATGGACCGGATCAAGCGCATCGCAGAAAACCGCCAGACCGTACAGGCGGCGATCTTTGCTGTGGTTGCGATCTCGCTGATGGTCTGTGTGATGACTTTCACCGGGGCAAAAACCCCAACGCCACTGACCAACGCGGAGCTTTCCTGGTTCAATACGGAGTTTTTCAACGGCGAAGATCTCAATATCCGCAACCAGTTCCTCTCCTCCACCTATCAGCGGCCAGAGGAGATCAATATGTACGAGCTGTTTTACTGCGGCACCTGCGGCGAAGACGGCCACACAGCTCCCATGACCCAGGAAGAGCGGATCCTCCTTCTCAACACCTTCTACGACGGATTTGATCCTGACTGTGACTGCATCAAAATACCCGCCGCTGAGATCGACGCTGTTTTAATGGAACATACCGGCCTGACCCTGGCGGATACCCAGGCACTGGGCATGGGCGGCTTCGATTACCTTGCGAAGTATGACGCCTATTACCTTTATCATGGCGACACGAATTACCGCTCCCGTGCCGTTATAGCCGCCGGTGAGCGGAAGGGAGATCTTGTCCGGCTCTACTATGATGACCGCTTTATGGGAGATGGCTGGAAATGTGTGACGCTGCGGAACGTGGAGGGCGGATACCACTTTGTCTCCAACCTCCCCGCCCAGCAGCCGGAAAACATCTCCAATACGCAGGTCATCCTGCCCGCGGGAGAACCTGACGCACGCATAAAGCTGGATGACCTGACAGTATACGGGCCTCAGGAGGTTTCCTGCACCGAAGCCAACGGTGCCGCGGTGCGGCAGGCTCTGGGCTCCGCCGAGGCTTCACAAATCACCATAGGCCCTTATACCGTCGTCTGCTGGACGGACAACGGGGGCGTTACCCACTTTTCTTACGGCAGGACAGACGGCAACATCGGCGAGGCCGCTTTCTATGACTTTCTGGTCTGTCCTGCTCTGGAGGGCGAATATACCTACGAGGTAGAGCTGTTTTATAATCTGCTGGGACGCAGCGGCTTTATGGTTTCTTACACAGGCGGTGAAGACCTGGAGCCCAAAGTCCCCACAACGCCCGCCAGCAGCGTTTATACGGTCCACCGCTATTATGATTTTAACGGCAGCGCCCTGCAATTGCTGGCCACCACCGTAGGCGGCGGCGATATCCGGACGAATCTGGACGGAGACAGCATCACCGAGCTGTATTTTGACCCAAATTTTCTAAGGAGCAGCGAAGGCATCCCCACCTTCTTCTTTGCAGGGAAAGACCGTATCTACGGCGTCAATCTCAATGAGATTGCGAAAGAGGCCTACCCTGACTGGAACGATTCCTTCAGCTTCCGGGATCCCGATGCGGAAAGGGACCACCTTATCCTGTGCGGCTTCTATCGCCGTGCGGACAGCACCTATGTGGATGCCTTCCGGAACGTCTATTTCACCGGCGACGAATTTCTCTTCTACCGGGATGGCCGTAAAACGGCAGACCATGTGGTGGGCACGCCAGATGTCCCTGAAGAGGTTTTGCAAATTGCCAAAAACGAGGTGGAGCGGCTTTACAACCTGGACGCACAGGAGCAGGCAAACCTGCCTGATCCCAGCTACGATGACTGGCGCATTGAAAACCTGCTGCTGGCAAAAACCTATTCCTTCATCAAGGGAAACATTGAGGTCTACAACATGAACTACGAGTTCCATGCCGGAAAACCCGCCAATGTGATGCTGGCCGGAGGGATGTACCTCACCGAGGAGGACTGGGTGATGCCCAACTACCCAAACTGCTGGTATCTCTGCTTCGCCAATGAAAGCGGTGTCCGCCGTCATCTCAGAACATTCTTATCCAACGACGGTACTCCCGGCACGGAGAACTTCGACACGGACGTGCGCAATCTTGCCATGGCTGAGGGCCTGACCACCATGGCGGACCTGGAGGGCCGGGAGCTGCTGAGCGGCCTGGCCTCCAATACCGTAGGGTTCCTGGAAGATCTGGGAAAGCTGACGCCTGAGGAACAGGATCGTGTTGCCAGCAAGATCTGCTATTTCCGCACCAGTGGACCGGAAGAAGACCAGCTCCTCTATCAGGATACCATGCAGGCTTTGGTCCAGTGGAACACCTATGAGCTGACTGCAGCCCAGTACGGCACTTGGTCGCTCCTGTTCAACTACCATGTCTGTCAGCCTGCGGAGTTAACGGATGAGGAGCGCTATGGGGCGCTGGAAGCAGCCGAACGCCATATGCGGAAGTTTGGAAATAGCGAAGCGTGTCTCTCCTTCCGTCTCAGCGATGTATCCATCGATTCCTATGAAACCTGGCGAATAGTAAATATGTATACAGACAGTGAGAGCGCTGTGAGAAATGGCTATAACCACGAAACCATGACCCATCTCACCGCGGTCCGGGCTGTATATGATGTCCAGTGGGATCCCACCAAGTCTCCTGCTGACGAAGAGGGCCGTTCTGCCCGGTATCTCTATATGCTTCCCGGCGAGAACGGCGAATGGTTTGTGTGGAACTCCATGCTGACAGGTGCACCGGAGCTTTATGAGATGACGTTAGAGTCCCTGGCAAGCGATGCAAATGTGATCCTGCAGATGAACAATAGCGGCTATATCACGCAGCAGGATGACTACTGGCGTCTGCGGGTGGGGTCCTGTGCCACGGACCTGACATGGACCGGGATAGAAAACGCTGCAAAGCCCGCGGGTGATTTTCTGACCATCGGCAACACGGAAATGGGCGTGTTCCTCCGCTGCTGGGAGCAGAGTGATCTGGTCCAGATGGTATTTCTGGATGAAGAGGCCTGGTATAAAACCGCGCCCCTTTACGCGGACGCTGTTTTCGACGGCCGGCTCTTCACCATGATGCGCCCATGGTACGATCAGGTGGAGTGGTCTGCCCTGGTGGGTGGCATCGTGATTCCCGACCGGGGCCAGAGCCAACTGGAAGTGGCCCAGGAGTGGACGGACCGCTACATCCAAACGGCTTTGAGAGTAACACCCGGCAGTGAATATGCCTGTACTTACGTTCGCGCAGAAGCCTCGATCTGGGATTGGGTCCCGGAAACGGCCTATCCTGCTTCTACCGACGGCAAAGACCGTTTCTATTTCGGCTATATCCGCGTCTTTGTCCCTGAGACAGAAAAGGCCCTGCAGTATCAGATGGCCGGAAATACCGTGGAGTATGACGGAAGCATGGGAACCGCACCGGAAGGTGCGTATATGAACTCCCAGGTGGGCCCCATGTACCTGACAGAAGAAGGTTGGCGGTGTGACGGCACCGGCACCGGCATATAACAAAAGGGAGGAACGGCTTTTGCCGTTCCTCCCTTTTCATTCACCTTTGTTCCATGATTCACAGGCGGCGGTGAGCAGGCGGAGAAGCTCCTCCTTCCCCGCTCCCTTCTCCGCGGAGAAGGGCAGCAGGACGTCTTCTTCCCCATCCAGCTCCAGCGTCTCGCGGATCAGGGCCAGAGCCGGTTCCACCTGGCTCTTCTTCAGCTTGTCCAGCTTGTTGGCCACCACAATCTCCGGACAACCGCTCTCCCGGAACCAGGTGTGCATGGTCACATCGTCCGCCGTGGGCTTATGGCGGATGTCCACGATCAAAACCCCCACGGTGATGCGCTCCGCCTCTTCCTGGAAATAGCTTTCCATAAGCCGTCCCCAGCGCTCCTTCTCCGCCCGGGAGACCTTGGCATAGCCATAGCCGGGAAGGTCCACGAGGTAGGCGCGGCGGTCTACAAGAAAATAGTTCACCTGGGTGGTCTTCCCGGGGTTTGCTCCCACATAGGCCAGATTTTTACGTCCCAGCAGGCGGTTGATGACCGAGGACTTACCCACATTGGAACGGCCTGCAAAGGCAAACTGGGGCAGACCGTCTCTGATAAAGCTCTCCCGGGCGCCTGCTGAGCGGACAAACTCCGCTTTTTGGAAATTCAGGGCCATAAAGCCTTCTCCTTTTACTGTCGCAGCGCGGCGTCTCCGGCGCTCTCCCGCTTCACGGGAGCAAAAGCCGCCACACTGGTTTTCTCTTCCCGCGCGGGGGGATCCAGAAATACTTCGGCAAAGACCTGATCCACACTTTCCACCGGCACAAAACGAAGAGCCGCCCGCACAGTCTGGTCGATCTCCTCCAGGTCGCGCTCATTATCCTTGGGGATCAGGACGGTAGTAATGCCATGACGTCTGGCGGCCATGGTTTTTTCCTTCAGGCCTCCAATGGGCAGGACGCGTCCCCGTAAAGTAATTTCGCCTGTCATGGCAATACCTGCCTTGATTTTCCGGCCAGTCAGAGCCGAGAGCAGGGCCGTGGCCACGGCGATGCCGGCGGAGGGACCGTCCTTGGGAACCGCACCTTCAGGGAAATGGACATGGATATCCTTGGTTTTATAGAAATCAGCAGGAATATCCAGCAGTGCTGCCCGGCTGCGGAGGCAGGAAAGGGCCGTCTGGACGGATTCTTTCATCACATCCCCCAGGTTGCCGGTGAGCTCCAGCTTGCCGGAGCCATCCATCACATTGACCTCCACCTCCAGGATCTCGCCGCCATGCTCCGTCCAGGCAAGGCCGTTGACGATGCCAACTTCCTCCCTGTCCGTGTGGAGCGCGGGGGGATAGGGCTGGCAATCCAGGAACACAGGCAGTTCCTCTTCTGTAACGGTAATACGCTTTACACTTCCCGCCAACAGGCGCATATTTGCCTTTCTACAGATGGCCGCCAAGCGGCGCTCCAGCAAGCGGACACCGGACTCCCGGGTATAATCCCGGATAACGGCCCGGAGCACATCGTCACTAACACGAAGCGCACCCTTTTTGATGCCGTGCTCCGCCATTTGCTTGGGCAGAAGATGGCGGCGGGCAATCTGCAGCTTTTCCTCATCCATATAGCTGGAGAGCTGGATGACCTCCATGCGGTCCAGCAGCGGTCGGGGAATGGTATCGGTGGTATTGGCGGTGGTGATAAACATGACCTTGGAAAGATCCACAGGGATCTCCAGGAAATGGTCCCGGAAGCTGTGGTTCTGCTCGCTGTCCAGCACCTCCAAAAGGGCGGCGGCGGGATCACCGCGATAATCATTTCCCATTTTGTCAATCTCGTCCAGCAGCAGCAGGGGATTCATGGAGCCGCTGCGGCTGATGGCCTCAATGATGCGGCCAGGCATGGCACCTATGTAGGTCTTACGGTGGCCCCGGATATCAGCCTCATCCCGCACACCGCCCAGAGACAACCGGGCCAGCTTACGGTTGAGCGCGGAGGCAACAGAGATGGCAATAGAGGTCTTGCCAACACCCGGCGGGCCCACAAGGCAGATGATCTGCCCCTTCCCTTCCGGGTTCATCTGCCGGACGGCGATGGTCTCCAAAATGCGCTCCTTCACCTTTTCCAGGCCGAAGTGGTCCCGTTCCAGGACTTTCCGGGCAGCGTCCACGCTTACCCGCTCCTTTGTGGTAGCGTTCCAGGGCATTTCCAGGCACACATCCAGATAGTTGCGGATAACAGCGGATTCCGCGCTGCCAAAGGGCTGCTTGGAGAGCTTGTTGACCTCCTTCAAAAGATGCTTTTCCACATCCTCCGCCAGCTCCAGGGCCCGGATCTTCTGGCGGTAGGTCTCGATCTCGTCGTCTTCCTCACCCTCTCCCAGCTCGTCCTGTAAGACACGGATCTGGGTGCGGAGGATCTGGTCCTTCTGAGATTGGGACAGGTGCTCCCGCACCTTACCCTCGATCTCCCGTTCATAGCCCAGGACGTTGCACTCCCGGGCCAGGATGGCATTGATCTTGCGCAGGCGGATAAAGGGAGCCATCTCCTCCAGGATTTCCTGTTTGTCCGTGTGACGCAGGGCCACGTTTTGGGCGATAAAGTCCGCCAGGAACCCCACGTCCCGGCAGTCCATGACCCGGGCGACTACTTCCTCCGGAAGATTTCCGGCAAGTTCGGCATACTCGTGGAACTGGCTCCAGGTCTGGCGCAGCAGAGCTTCCGTCCGGGGGCTCTGTCTGAAGGCTTCGGAGGGGTTCTCCTCCGTCAGGATCTCCACATTAGCCTGCAGGTAGGGCTCCGTCTGCCAGAGGCGGCGCATACGGGCGCGGCGGCGGCCCTCCACGATCACACGGACCGTGGTGGGGGAAAAACGGAGAATCTGCGTAATGTGGGAAATGGTGCCCACCTGGTAGAGGTCAGCCTCCGTGGGGGCGTTGACACCGATCTCCTTCTGTGTGACAAGGAAGATGTCCTGGTCTGTTTCCATGGCCCGCTCCAGGGCGGCGATGGAGATGCGGCGCTCCACGTCGAAAGTCAGATTCATATGGGGGAAAACCGTCAGGCCACGGAGGGCCAGAACGGGAATATTCAAAGTAATCGCTTCCATAGGGGATATCCTTTCTTAGGGATGAAACGAGACAGAGGAAGGGACTTTTCAGTGCGTCCCTTCCTCCGGTGCTGTTTTTTTAGGACGCCGACTGTGGGTCAGACCGCTTTTTGCCGGTGTTCAGTTTCACAGAATAGTTCACCTTTTCGCTGCTGTGCTCCAAAAGAGGCTGGCTCTTCCCTTCCACGCAGTCCCGGGTGATGATCACCTTTGTAACGGTGGGGTCGGAAGGAATGTCAAACATGATCTGTGTCAGAAGCCCCTCCATCACCGCCCGCAGGCCCCGGGCGCCGATGTTGCGCTGGATGGCCTTGTCTGCGATGGCGTCCAGCGCCTCCGGCTCAAAGACCAGCTCCACGTCATCATAGCCCAGGAGCTTTTGATACTGCTTAACCAAAGCATTCTTAGGCTCCTGCAAAATCCGCACCAGATCCTCCCGCTTGAGGGCGTTCAGCGGAGCGATCACCGGCAGGCGGCCCACCAGCTCGGGGATCAGGCCGAACTTCAAAATATCGTGGGGCTGAACCTCCCGGAGGATTTTATCCATGTCCTTATCTTTTTTGCCCTGGATATTGGCGCCAAAGCCGATGCTCTTCTGGTCCAGCCGCCGCTCAATGATCTTCTCCAGGCCATCGAAGGCGCCGCCGCAGATGAATAGGATGTTTCTCGTGTCCACCTGGATGAATTCCTGGTGGGGGTGCTTCCGCCCGCCCTGGGGCGGGACGTTGGCAACGGTGCCCTCCACAATCTTCAAAAGGGCCTGCTGCACGCCTTCGCCGGAAACGTCCCGGGTGATGGAGGTGTTCTCGCTCTTACGGGCGATTTTATCCACCTCGTCCACATAAATGATGCCGTGCTCGGCACGCTCCACATCAAAGTCGGCCGCCTGCAGAAGGCGCAGGAGGATATTCTCCACGTCGTCGCCCACATAGCCGGCCTCCGTCAGCGTGGTGGCATCAGCGATGGCAAAGGGCACATTCAGGATGCGGGCCAGGGTTTGGGCAAAGAGGGTCTTGCCGGAGCCGGTGGGGCCAAGCATCAAAATATTGCTCTTTTGCAGTTCCACATCGTCGCCGCCGCCGAAATAGACACGCTTATAGTGGTTGTAAACCGCCACGGAGAGGGCAACCTTGGCCTCATCCTGGCCGATGACGTACTGATCCAGCACGTCCTTGATCTCCCGGGGCGTGGGGAGCTTATCGGGGACATCTTCCAGCGTACCGGAAGAGCGGTCCTCATAGCCGTCGTCCAGAATGCTCATGCAAAGCTGGACACACTCGTCGCAAATGCGGACCCCGGGGCCCTGAATCATGCGGTGGACCTGCTGCTCATGCTTGCCGCAGAAGGAACACCGCAGAGACTTCTTGCCATCGTCGCTCATGGTCTTACCTCGTGTATTGTTATTCCTTACCGGTGATGATCTTGTCGATCAGGCCGAATTCCAGCGCTTCTTCCGCGCTCATGAAGTTGTCCCGCTCACAGGCGGCGGTCACTTCCTCCACGGAGCGGCCGGTGTTTTCCGCCATGATGCGGTTCATGCGTTTTTTAATGGTCTCCAAACGTTTGAGATGGATGGCCATGTCGGTGATCTGACCCTGCGTGCCGGCAGAGGGCTGGTGGATCATGATCTCCGCATTGGGCAGGGCGATGCGCTTGCCCTTCGTGCCGGCAGAGAGCAAAAAGGCGCCCATGCTGGCGGCCATACCCACGCAAATGGTGGAAACATCGCACTTGACGTACTGCATGGTGTCGTAAATGGCCATGCCGTCTGTGACAGAGCCGCCGGGGCTGTTGATATACAACTGGATATCCTTATCAGGGTCCTGGGCCTCCAGATAAAGGAGCTGAGCCACCACAAGGCTTGCGGTGGTTGCGTTGACCTCCTCGCCCAGGAAGATGATACGGTCATTGAGCAGACGGGAGAAGATGTCGTAGGAACGCTCTCCGCGGTTGGTCTGCTCCACAACATAAGGAACTAAGCTCATTTAGAAAACCTCCTCATACGTAGGGAAAAGACGCCCTATAAACCATTCTCTCATGATACCACAGGCACCATGAGAGAATGTGTCGAATCTGTAAAATGTGGCCTGAGAAAAATCCGACCTTATTCGGCGTCCTTTTCCTCGTCCTTTTCTGCTTCCTTCTCTGCGTCAGCCTTCTTGGTGGTCTTCTTGGCGGTGGTCTTTCTGGCCTTCTTGGCCTTGGCGTTGGAGGTCACGACCTCAATGGCCTTGCGGCTGATGAGCTCATCACGGACCTGATCGGCCATCAGATACTTCTTGACCATCTCAATGTCCATGCTGTACTGCTCAGCCAGCTTCTTGTACTCAGCCTCCACATCCTCGTCGGAAGCGGTCAGGCCCTCGGCCTTGATGATAGCGGCCATGGCCAGATCCATGCGCACCTGGCGCAGAGCGGGCTCCTTAGCGTCTTCCAGGAGCTTAGACTCCTCAGTACCGCTCATCTTCAGGTACTCCTCATAGGGAATGCCCTGCTGAGCGATCTGTCTCTTGAAGTTTTCAAGGAACTGGTGGGCCTGGTTTTCCACCATGGCATCGGGGATCTCAGCGGTGATGCCATCGGCGACCTGCTCCATCAGGGCGTCCTCAAAGGCGCGCTGAGCGGCCTTCTCCTGCTCCTCGGCGATCTTCTTCTCCAGATCGGCCTTCAACTCATCCAGCGTGTCGAACTCAGAAACGTCCTTGGCGAACTCGTCGTCCATGACAGGGACATCCTTCTCCTTGACCTCGTGGACCTTGACCTTAAAGACGACATCCTTGCCGGCCAGCTCAGGGGTATACTGCTCGGGGAAGGTAATGTTGATCTCCTTCTCGTCACCGGCCTTCATGCCAACGACCTGATCCTCAAAGCCGGGAACGAAGCTGTTGGAGCCCAGCTCCAGGCTGTGGTTCTCACCCTTGCCGCCCTCAAAGGGAACGCCGTTCAGGAAGCCCTCGAAGTCGATGACAGCGGTATCGCCCAGCTTGGCCTCCCGCTCCACGGAAACCAGACGGGTATTGCGGTCAACCAGGATCTGCAGGCGGTCGGCAACGTCCTCCTCGGTGACCTTGACCTCGCCCTTGACGGCGCTCAGGCCCTTGTACTCACCCAGGGTGACCTCGGGATACACGGGCACAACGGCGGTAAAGGTAAAGCCCTCCTTGGTGCACTCGCCCAGCATCTCCACCTCGGGGTAGCCCACGACCTGCAGCTCTTTTTCCTTGATGGCAGCCTCATAGGCATCGGGGAAAGCAATATTGATGGCTTCCTCGAAAAACACCTCTGCGCCGTACATTCCCTCGATGATCTTACGGGGGGCCTTGCCGGGACGGAAGCCCTGGACATTGATCTTCTTGCGCATCTTCTGATATGCCTTTTCGACGGCAGCCTCAAACTCGGCAGCGCTGACCTCGATGGTCAGCGTAACCCGACTTTTTTCGATTTTTTCGCAGCTTTTAACAGTCATTATGTTTACTCCTCCGTTCATATCGGTCTCTGGCCGATGCAAAAAATGATTTTACCAGAAAAATTTCAAAAAATCCAGTCTTTTTTCTTTTATTCGCAAATTTTTTTAGGAATAAATCCAAGATAGTCCGCAGAAATCAGGGAAAAATCCGTTTCCCCCCGTTTCCCCTCCATCCGGCGGCGGATCACGGCGCCGTGAAGATGGCCATAGCAGCATCGGCGGACGCGGTATTTTTCCAGCATGGAAAGGATCTCCCGGCACTCATAGCCCTGGTAGATAGGGGGATAGTGCAAAAAGCAGAGGATTGGTTTCTCCCCCGCCGCCTGGAGAGAGGTCTCCAGGCGCATGACCTCCCGGTTCAGCACCTTGGCGTCATGGGGCTTTTGCTCCTCCTCCCAAAACCAGCCCCGGGTGCCGCAGAGGGCGTAATCCCCATAAAAGGCGCAGTTATTGTGAAGAAGCTCCAGGGTGTGCAGGCCCTTTTCCCCGCAGAAGCGGCTGAATTTTGCGGCCGTGCACCACCAGTAGTCATGGTTGCCCTTTACCAGGAGTTTCCGGCCGGGAAAACGGTCCAGAAAGCGGAAATCCGCCTCCGCCTCCTCCAGGTTCATACCCCAGGAGGTATCTCCTGCCAAAATAATGGTATCCTGATCCGTCAGAACGCCCAATGCTTCCTCGATTCGGGCAGTGTAATTCTCCCAGGCAGGGCCAAACACCTCCATGGACTTGTCGCAGCTCAGGGAAAGATGCAGGTCCCCGATGGCATAGAGGGCCATTTGACCCCTCCTTTCTTATATTGCTCAAACATCTCAAGATGCGGATCGGATCTTCTCACCCGGCAGGCGCTTCACAAGAAATCACCGAAGGAAATCCAGAACCACCTGTTCCATCTCCGTCTTCTCCGCCGTCAGGTCGAAGCGGCGGACCTTGCCCTTCAGTGCAGCCAAGCGCCGGGGAACCGTAACGCCGGAAACCTCATGGAGCTGGTCCAGAAGCTCCACGCCGTCTCCCCGGGGCGTTTCGCCGATGGCGGAGAGGACATGGTTGCAGAACTTATAGGGAGAGGCGGTGGACACAAAAACCGTGAGTGTCTTGTCTCCGGTGGCATGACGGTACTGCTCCATGACATTGGCCGCCACTGCGGTGTGGGTGTCGATGAGATAGCCGTACTTCTGCTGATATTCCGCGATGGTGGCGGCGGTACCCGCCTCGTCGCAAAAGCCGCCCCAATACTGCTCCCGGAGGGCCTCCTTGATGGCGCCGGAGACCTCATAGCGGCCTTCTTTGCCCAGCTTTTCCATATAGCCCTTCACTTCCGTGTCATTTTCCCCGGAAAGGTCGAAGAGCAAACGTTCCAGATTGCTGGAGACCAGAATATCCATGGAGGGGCTCATGGTGGTATGGAAGGTGCGGTTGCGGTCATAGACGCCGGTGCGCAGGAAATCCGTCAGAACGTCATTCCGGTTGGATGCGCAGATGAGCTTGCCCACAGGCAGGCCCATACGCTTGGCATAGTAAGCGGCCAGGATATCGCCGAAATTGCCGGTGGGGACGCAGAAATTCACCTTCTCCCCCATGGTGATGGCGCCGCCGCGCAAAAGGTCACAGTAGGCAGAGATGTAATAGACCACCTGAGGCAGAATACGGCCCCAGTTAATGGAGTTGGCGGAAGAGAGGATATAACCCCGCTCCAACAGGGTCCGGCGAATTTCCACATCGGAGAAAATGCGCTTCACGCCGCTCTGGGCATCGTCAAAGTTGCCTACCACCGCACACACGCCTACGTTTGCGCCCTCCTGGGTGACCATCTGGGCCTCCTGAACGGCGGAAACGCCGTTTTTGGGATAGAACACCATGATCTTGGTCTGGGGCACATCGGCAAAGCCCTCCATAGCGGCCTTGCCCGTATCGCCGGAGGTGGCCACCAGAATGCAGACGGTCTTGTCCTCCCCGGTCTTGCCCAGGGCCGCGGAGAGAAGCTGGGGCAGCATCTGCAGCGCCATATCCTTGAAGGCGCTGGTGGGGCCGTGCCAGAGCTCCAGGCAGTATGTGGACTTATCCACCTCGCGGACAGGCGCCACAGCGGCAGTGTCGAATTTTTCCGGGCCATAGGCGTTTTCCGCAAAGGCGAGGAGCTCCTCCTCCGTATAGTCGGTCAGATACAGGCCCATAACCTTGGCGGCGCGCTCCTGATAGCGGGCACCCACAAGGCCCTTCAGAAAGTCCTCGTCGATCTGGGGAATCGCTTCCGGAGTCAGAAGACCTCCGTCCCGGGAAAGACCCATCTTAACGGCTTCCGCTGCGCCGATACGGACGGACTTGTCCCGCGTGCTCAAATATTTCATACAAAGTTCCTCACTTTCAAGGAAAATCATTTATTCAAATGCGTCTTCCAGATAGGTAAGGCGCAGCGTCCCGTCGGCGCTTTGATATACCTCCGCCACATCAAAGCGGGCAGGGGCGTCCAGCTCATGCTGGGCCAGATAGGCCAGCGCGGTGCGGCGCAGCCGCTCCCGCTTATGCAGGTCCACAAATTCCCGTGGCAGGCCGATGGCGCCGTCAGAACGGAGCTTTACCTCCACAAAGCAGATGACGCCCCGGCGGCTCCTGGCCACCAGGTCCAATTCCCCGAAGCGGCAGCGCCACTGGCTGGCAAGCAGGGTGTAGCCCTTCTTCCGAAGGTATTCGGCCACCTCCGCTTCTCCCCGGTCTCCGGCAGCCTTTGTGCTTCTCACAGCTTTCCCGCCCTCCACTTTTTCAAAAATGTGACCCGGTGGGCCTCACAGGGGCCAAACTGGTCCAGCCGCTGGTAGTGGAGTTTCGTGCCATAGCCCTTGTGGCGGTCAAAAGCGTACTGGGGATACTTCTCATGAAGCTCCCCCGCCGCATAACGGTCACGGCTCACCTTGGCCAGGATGGACGCCGCCGCAATGGAGGCGCTGAGCCCGTCGCCCTTGACGATGGTAAGGTGGGGCGTTGTGACGGCGCAGCGGCTTCCGTGGTCACGGTTGCCGTCGATCAGGGCAAGGTCGGGTTTTACGCTCAGGCCGTCAATGGCCATCTGCATAGCCTTCATGCGGGCGTTGAGGATGTCGATTTCATCAATCTCCGCCGCCTCCACCCGGGCGATGCTGTAAGAAACGGCCTTCTCCAGGATCATGTCAAAAAGGGCTTCCCGTTTTTTTTCCGTGAGTTTTTTGGAGTCGTTCAAACCAGGGATATCCGTTTCACGGGGAAGGATCACCGCCGCCGCGTACACAGGCCCCGCGAGAGGCCCCGCGCCGGCTTCATCCACGCCGCACACAGCAGTTCTCCCCTGCTGCCACTGCTGGCGCTCGTACACCCAAAGATCCATTATCCGCCGTAAACCGCAGCAAGAACAGCCACGATCACCAGCAGTGCGATGCAGCCGATAATGACCTGCTTTGCATACTTAGTAAAAATTCCAGGACCCATACTGTACTCCCTTTCCCTGCCCACAGGCAGTCAGTTTTTCTTTATCCTTACACAGTGGAACGCACTGTCAGATAGCCCCTGCATATGGGGAAACACGCTGTGATATCTTCCTGCCACGGCATTTTCCGGCAGCCGGAAAGGTCGCGGCGGGCGGCTCCTTTCTGCCGTTTACGCCTGGGGCAGCTCCAATGTAAAGCGTCCCAGCTTTCCTCCACGGAACTCATCCAGAAGGATCTTGGCCATGCGTTCGGTGTCCACCTCGCCGCCGGAGATCAGGAAACCGCGCTTGCGGCCGGCAGCCTCCAGGAGCCGGTAGCCCCAGGCGATGTCGTTTTCCCCCTCCTCCCGTCCGGGGAGGGAGGCAAGCTTATAAGCGGTCTTCAGGGCGTCAGGGTACTGGGTGCCAAGATAGGCCATCAGGTGACAGCCCAGGGTCTCCACATCCAGAATATCGTCCTTCACCGCGCCGGTAAAGGCCAGATTCAAGCCCACGCTCTGATCCTCGAATTTTGGCCAGAGGATACCAGGGGTATCCAGCAGCTCCAGCCCCTTGTCGATCGGCACCCACTGCTTGGAGCGGGTGACGCCGGGACGGTCCTCTGTCTTGGCGGTCTTCCGGCCCGCCACCTTATTAATAAAGGTGGACTTTCCCACATTAGGGATGCCTAAAATCATGACGCGGACCACGCGGCCGGCCTGCCCCTTCTCCGCGTAAGCGCGAAGCTTGTCCGAAAGCAGCTCCCGCACGGCGGCGGAGAACTTTGCCGTGCCGACGCCGCTTTTGGCGTCAGATTCCAGCACCGCATATCCCTTAGCGCGGAAATACGCTGCCCAACGCTTGGTAGCCTCCATATCGGACTGATCCACCCGGTTCAAAACCACCAGGCGGGGCTTTCCCGCCGTCATCTCATCCACATCCGGATTCCTGCTGGAAATAGGGATGCGGGAGTCCAGAATCTCGCACACCGCATCCACATTTTTCACCTGCTCGACGATCATCCGCCGGGTCTTGGTCATATGGCCGGGATACCACTGAATGTTCATGCGATCACCCCAATCCGGCCAAATTCCCGTTTTTCCGTTATGGAATCCCGGCCGGGGAAGGCCAGCACCACCGCCTTGCCGATGACAAAACGGGTATCCACTGTGCCCAGGCGGGAATCCCGGCTGTCGTTGGAGTGGTTGCGGTTATCACCCATGACGAAAATGCTGCCCTCCGGCACGGTAAGGGGGAATTCCATCCCCTCCTCCGTAAAGGTAAGCTCGTTGATATAATCCTCTTTCAGAAGCTTTCCGTCCACATACACGGAACCGCTGGCAAAGTCGATATCCACCGTCTGCCCTCCTGTGGCAATAACACGCTTGACGATGGGCTCATCCAAAAAGGTTTCCCTGGTCAAAACCACAATATCGCCGTACTGATAGTCGTTATAGAACATGGAATTGAGCACCAGCAGCCGGTCTCCGTGCTGGAGGGTGGGCAGCATGGAATGCCCGTCCACACCGATGAGGCGGATCCCAAAGGTGAAGATCAGCACCACTGTCAAAACGGAATAGACCAGCGCCTGGATCCACTCGTAAAAATCCCGTCCCTTTGCCCGATTTTCTTCCTGTGTGATTTCATGCTTCTCCTGCATAGTCTCTGCTCCTTTATACGCCCGGGAGGCGGACACGGCCATTTCCCTTCATCCTTTTCATTCTCCCCAGGATACGATAAAACCTATTAAATTAGTATAGCAAAAAATTCCCCGTTCCACAAGGGAGCGGGGCGATTTTTTGGAAAAGAAAAAGAGAGGCAGGCGCCTCTCTTATCCTTGGAATCAGATCTTCTCCTTGATCTTAGCGCTCTTGCCGATGCGGCCACGCAGATAGTACAGCTTGGCGCGGCGGACACTACCGCTGCGGACAACCTCGATCTTCTCGATGGAAGGAGAATAGACGGGGAAAACCTTCTCAACGCCAACGCCGTAGGAAATGCGGCGAACGGTGATGGTCTCCTCAATGCCACCGTGCTTCTTGGCGATGACAGTGCCCTCGAAGACCTGGATACGCTCGCGGGAGCCTTCCTTGACCTTCACGTGGACCTTGACGGTGTCACCGACGTCCACCTGGGGAGCAGCGTTCTTCAGGGTTTCCTTGTTCAGTTCCTTAATGAGATCCATGGATTATTTCCTCCTAAATTATAGGCGTTCTTGCCGCTTTTCTTCGGCACAGGGCGCATTTTTGCGCGTGCACGGCAGAGGACCGCCCTTTGTAAGCTGGAATATGATATCACATGGAACGTTGGATTGCAAGCGGTTTTTACAAAAAAATCTCATAATTCAGCAGCAACCGTGCCGCGGCGGCAAATGCCGCAAGAGCCACCGGTGCAAGCCATAAGCTACCACCGGTGCAGACCATCACATAAAAAAGCCCGCCTCCCAGCGCCACGGCACAGCAGGCGCCTGTCACCCGGGCGACTCTCTCTCCCACCTGCCCTCCAAAGCACCAGGCTGTCAAAAGATACAGCGCCCTCCCGCCATCCAGCGGAAGGATCGGCAGTAAATTGAACACGCACAGCACCACGCTTGCACCGACCAACGGTGTAAAGTGCGACTCGTCCCATATGGAAAGCAGGGCACAAAACATCAGGTTCGCCCCCGGCCCCGCCAGCGTGGCAACCAGCTCCCGCGGATAGGAAAGCCGGGCCGTATCCGCCTCCATCACCGCACCCAGCACACACACCCTAAGGGTGCGCACCCGAATCCCAAAGCAACGCAGCACCAGGAAATGCCCCAGCTCATGGACAATGGCCGCCAGCATCACCGCTGCCAGCATCTCCCAGCCGCAGCTCCAGGCAAACCATGCAGCCAGAAGCACAAAGCCCGGCGACACGGCGCATTCAGGCCGCGGAGACATAATAGATGGGGTTGAGATAAACGCCGTCCTTTTGCAGTTCAAAGTGCAAATGAGCGCCGGTGGCCATACCTGTCTCCCCCACCTCCGCAATCTTTTCCCCCTTCCCCACCGCCGCGCCGGAGGAGGCACAGATGCGGCTGCAGTGGGCATAGAGCGTGGAATAGCCACCCTCATGGTTGATGATGCAGTATTTTCCGTAGCTGCTGCTTTCTCCCACAGCTCCCACCGTGCCGTCGGCAAAGCAATTGATGGCGGTACCGGTGTCGGCGGCCAGGTCGATACCGTAATGAAACAAATCCTCCCCTTCAATGGGATGTTCCCGGTAACCAAAAGGGGAGCTTAAGGTCCCCCGAACCGGTGTGCAGTAGGAAAATCCCAGGATCGCCTGTTCCAGGCTCACACCCTCCGGGAGGTTTTCATCGGAGTACAGCACCCCGGGCACTGTTTCAGCCGGACTCTCCTCCGGCGGGGCTTCCGCCACCCGGTAAGTATGCAGCAGTTCCAGCGCCGTAGGCTCCCGCAGGGACGCCACCGTTGCGGAGGTCTCTTTCACTGAGGCTGCTTCATCCGGATGGAACACTGCCTGGTAGATGTCCTCTGCGGCACTTTGCGGATCATCCTCACCGGAAAAGGCGCGGCCAACGGCGGAGAATACCGCCTTCACATCCATATTCTGCTGCATGAGGCTGAGTGCTCCTTCCCGTAAGGATTCGATTTTCCCGGGAAGCAGCAGCTTCACCGCCACCAAGAAGACAAAAATCGCCCCACAGGAAAGCAGTTGGACAAGCCTGCGGTGTTCCCTGGGAGAAAGGACCTCTTCCCCGCGCCTGGGTGTCTTTTTTTCACCGCGCTGTAAGGCCCGTTTGCCGCCCCGCTTCAAGTTTCGCCGCTGCTGCGCGGCGATGGTCCCGATCCGCCGTCCTACCTGCCGTGACGTCATGTCCTCTCCCTCCCTCTGCACGTTCTTGTGCAGTCTATGGGAGATTTTCCGGTAATATAACCTTGACATCCAACAGAATTTTTCGTATAATAATTGACGCTGTATCGGTGTGTGGCACGGCTGACAGAGTGCACGGTTCTGATTTACGGTGTTTTGATCCACCATGTGATGTTCCAAATCTCGAAACCCCCTATGGCATGGGTGGAAGCGGTTTTCCCGAAGCCGCTGGACTTTCCTTAAATATGCGCAAGGCCACAGCAAAAGCTACAGACACGAAACATCTTTGAAACCCTGATAATCGAATAACCGGGTATAGCGCAGTTGGTAGCGCGCGTGGTTCGGGACCACGAGGCCGTGGGTTCAAGTCCCGCTACTCGGACCATGCGGAGTGTCCTTATAGGATCTGAGTATCCTGTAACGGGCACTCCGCAT
>JAEDEN010000097.1 GCA_016293265.1 Oscillospiraceae bacterium
AACGTAAATTTCCGTTGACAAGCAGGCTAAAATTGGGTATTATAACAACAACCGCAGAATTTTGGGCGGAAGACCCGGAACATAAATGGCTGCTTCATGATACCAGGTGTGATGGCAATCACGCCGTCATATCTGAAATCCAGCGGAAGCAAGGAGAGCGTATGCCCTTTGGTTCTGCTGGATATTTTTGTACTTTTTGCCGCAATGGCATGAAAGTAGATGGCATGGTTTAAAACGAAAGGAGAATCTGTATGAAAAAACGCCTGCTATCCCTGTCCCTTGCGCTGGCCCTGCTGCTGCCCGCGGTGACGGTGCCTGCCTCCGCCGCCGACGGCGCCACCAGAAGAGACCTTGCCGAGGCCCTCTATGAGCTGGACGGCAAGCCCGCTGTCACCAAGACCATCGCTTATAAGGACCTGACCGACGCTGACAGCGCCCTCTATTGGATCAGTGAAGAGGGATTGATGATGGGCTTCGGCCAGAACCAGATGGGCCCTGACCGGACCATTACCCGTGAACAGCTGGCCACCGTTCTCTATCGTTATGCCAAGACCCACAACCTGGTGCTGACCGAGCGGGCCGCCCTGGAGGCTACCGCAGCCGACTGGGCCGATGACGCCATCGCCTGGGCCACCGCCAACGGCGTCCTGGACGGCATCAACACCGACAACACCATCACTTCCGCCGAGCTGGCCAAGGCTCTGGAGAACCTGAAGAAGGTGGCTCTGGATCCCGCGGCAGAGGACCTCAACGCCATTTTGAACGATCCCGTCGCTCCCGTCACCGGTTATGCCGTCATGGCCTATAAGGACGGCAAGCTGATCTATCAGCGCACCGGCGGTAACCGCTACATCGACGCCGAGGATCCCGCCAAGAACCTGCCTCTGGAAATGGACAGCCGTTACCGCACCGCCTCCATCTCCAAGACCTATGCCGCCGTGGGCGCCATGATGCTGGTGGAGCAGGGCAAGCTGGACCTTGACAAGGACGTCAGCGAGTACCTGGGCTTCACCCTGCGCAACCCCAACTATCCCGACAAGGTCATCACCCCCCGCCTGCTGATGAGCCACACCTCCTCCATCCAGGACGGCAGCATCTACTCCATCCCCCCCGAGTACAGCATCAAGGAATTCTTTACTCCCGAGGGCAAGTACTGGCTGGACGGCGAGCACTTTGAAAACTCCAATGACGGCGTGGACCGCAGCCCCGGCAACTGGTTCCACTACTGCAACCTGAACTACGGCATTCTGGGTACCATCATCGAGCGCATCACCGGCCAGCGCTTCGACGTCTACATGAAGAAGAACGTTCTGGAGCCCATGGGTCTCAAGGCCAGCTACAACCCCGGCGACTTTGATGCCGAGGAGATCAAGAATGTGGCCGTTCTCTATCAGAAGCAGACCGACGGCGTGTGGAACGTGGACGGCCCCTATATCCCCCAGATTGACGATTACCGCGGCGTGACCCAGGATCCCAACAAGGTCCTCATCACCAACCCCGACCTGCAGAACGAGGTTACCCTGGCTGACCTGAGCAACTACGAGATCGGCACCAACGGCTGCCTCTTCAGCCCCCAGGGCGGCCTGCGTGTCAGCCCCGAGGAGATGAAGGTCCTCATCGAGATGTTCCTCAATGACGGCAAGGTAAACGGCAAGCAGATCATCTCCAAGGAGTCTGTGGACGCCATGTTCACCCCCACCTTCCTGGCCAATCCCGACCAGAGCAACGGCAACACCTACGGCGGCCTGATGTGCCGTTACGGCTTCGCCATCCAGGAGATGTCCGGTGAGTTCGAGGGCGGCGACTGCCTGCTCAAGGACCGCAAGGTCTCCCTCTTCGGCCACTTCGGCGAGGCTTACGGCCTGCTGGCCGGTATGTTCATGGACCGCGACACCGGCACCGTGATTTACTACGCCATGACCGGTATGGGCGGCCCCGAGGAGGAGAACTACGGCGAGTATTCCGGCATGTATAAGTGGGAGGAGAAATTCTGCACCGCTCTGCTGGATAACCTGTTCCCCGAGCTGTAAAAAGCAAAAACACATTCTTGTGAATCAGAAAAGGAGCACCCGCCGCCTGGCGGGTGCTCCTTTTTCCCGGTCCTGTGGCAATACCAAATATATCAAGCCCCACACCCCATATCATCCAAATAACAGAGGGTGGCGGTGTGAAAACAAGGAAGCTGGAGCTTGGAGACCGCAATCTGATGGGTGCGCGTGTCACCCGGGCCAGGAAGCGGCAGGGAATGAAACAGGTGGAGCTGCTGGCAAAGCTGCAGGTGGAGGGGGCCGAGATCAGCAGCCCCGCCCTGTCCCTGCTGGAAGGGCAGAAGCGCCCTGTTTCAGACAAGGAGCCGGACGCGCCGGCGGATATACGGAACGAATCCGTGGATTGGCTGCTGGGAAGGGCGTGACGCTCCGCCCGGAGGGAAAAAACAGAAAGCAGAAAAACAGGCTTCCTGCATTTGCTGCTGAGCCTTCCGTCCCCGCCGGATGGGGGGCCTGTTTCGGCCAAAAAACAAGCGGCACGGCGTTATGCCGTGCCGCTTGCTGCGCTTTTTTACAGGAACAGGCCCAGGGACTGCAGCAGGAGAAGGGCCAGCAGGACGGGAGTGACTACCTTCACCATGACCACATACAGCTTTTCGCGGCCAAAGTGGTGGCCGCCCAGGGTGATCTCCTCGATGATGGTCTTGGGCTTGATGACCCAGCCCACCAGGATGCAGGTGGAGATAGCCACCACGGGCATGAGGACGTAGTTGGACACATAATCCATCACATCCAGCACCTGGCCCACGCTGCCGTTGGGCAGAGTCAGCTCGAAGTAGAAGCGGTTGTAGCCCAGGCACACCACCACGCCCAGCACCAGGGCCAGCAACGCCACAGCCAGGGTGGCGGCCTTGCGCTTGAAGTGGAAACGGTCCATGGCACAGGAGACGACGGCCTCCATGATGGAGATGGAGGAGGTGAGGGCGGCGAAGGCCACCATCACGAAGAAGGCGATGCCGATGACGGAACCGATGCCGCCCATGGCGTCAAAGATCTTGGGCAGGGACACGAACATCAGGCTGGGGCCGGCGGACATACCCTCGGCGCCCATGAAGGTGTACACGGCGGGGATAATCATCAATCCGGCCAGGAAGGCCACCAAGGTATCGAAGATCTCGATCTGGTTGGCGGACTTGGCCAGATTGGTCTCCTTCTTCACGTAGGAGCCGTAGGTAATCATAATGCCCATGGCCACGGAGATGGAGTAGAAGAGCTGGCCCATGGCGTCCATCAGGATGGTTAGGAACTTCTTGAAGGTCATGCCCTCGAAGTTGGGGATGACATAGACCGCCAGGCCCTCCAGGCCGGTGCGGGTGACGCCGGCGTCATCGGTGTGGCGCAGGGACAGGGAGAAGATGGCAATGCCGATGATCAGGATCAGCAAAATGGGCATCAGGATGGTGGAAAGGCGCTCGATACCCTTATCAACGCCCATGTAGACCACCAGGGTGGTGGCGGCAAGGAAGATGACGAACCAGAAGATGGGGCTCCACTGGGCGGTGATGAAACCGCCGAAGTAGCCGTCAGCCACGGTGTCGGCGGCGCCGCCGGTGAGGAAGGCGGCCAGGTACTTCAGAATCCAGCCGCCGATGACGGAGTAGTAGGGCAGGATGAGGATGGGAACCAGGCAGGCCAGGATGCCGATCCATCCCCACTTGGGGTGGAGCTGACGGTAGGCCGTCAGGGGGCTTTGAGCCGTTTTGCGGCCGATGGCGATCTCCGTGGTCAAAAGGGCGAAGCCAAAGGTCAGTGCCAGGATAATGTAGATGCAAAGAAACAGTCCGCCGCCGTCCTTGGCGGCCAGATACGGGAAGCGCCAGATGTTTCCCAAACCAACAGCACTACCGGCCGCCGCCAGGACGAAGCCGATGGAGCCGCTGAAGCTGCTGCGCTTGTGATGGTTGCCTTCCATCGTTGTTTTTCCTCCTAAATTTGATAGTTTTCGCGGGGGTGGGTGAAAAAGGCACCGCAATCCGGATATGGACTGCGGCGTTTTGACGGGGAGAAAGCGGCCCGGATGCCCGGCCCTGCGGATGCGAACGCATAAAACGCTGCGGATGAACCGTGCTCTTGCCCGTTTCCGACCCCTTTGACCGCGGTGCTCCTCAGGGCTTTGGAAATGGCTGCGAAGAGCCCTGCGGTCAGAAACACCACCCATTTGCGGTATCAAAACTGCGAAAGGGTGGCGTTTCTGTTTAAAGTATAGCATAAGGAAGGCGGTACCGCAACGGCTTTTTGCAATTTTTCCACCGTTAAAAACAAGACATAGTCACCGGGGCACAACGAGTGATTTATTTTCACATAAAAGGAAGTTGACAGGCCTCATGCCGGGATCTGCCAACGCATCTTGCAGCATCGCACCACTATAGATGCCGCCGCTATCATGGTTGCACCCAAAACCAAATCGAAGCCCGGCGCAGCGGGTTCGATTTGGAAAGGAGGAGCAGCGGCATGAGCGCGCTCTGACTTTTGTATAAAAAGCCGTAGCAAGCGATATAAAGCTTGCTACGGCGTGGCTTGACTGGTATCCGCAACTTGATAGTAATTCTGATTGCGGAGTTCGTCAACGGCTTTCCGCGCCAGGGGATAGCAGGGTATGCTATGCCATAATCAAAGATAAAGCCGCAGCGCCCTTGAGTGGTATTCTCCTCAAGGCATTCCTATAGAGGGCATAGTCGTAAACTGGCAGTCCAATGACCGCAAAGGCACTTTGATAAAGCGCGCCCCGGCGCATCCGGGTGTCCGCTTCAGAGGCGGCAAACGCTGGCACAGCCAGCGGCAATATCATAGACAGGGTCCCAGGCTGTTTGCAGTATGAACGCAAGTGCGTTGTCTATCCACGTTTTTCCTTGCAATTACCCTCCGTGTGTGATAACATCATATCATGGGAGTGTAATCGCAAGTGTAATTTATCGCGGAAGGTGAGGTGATAATTTGTCACCACGAGGAAAACAGGCCAATGGGCTATTAACACAACAAAAGATGCTGCGGGCAGCTGTAGCGCTGTTTTTGGAGAAGGGCTACGAAAAAACCACCACGGCGGAGATCGCGGAGGCTGCGGGAATGGCCCAAAGTTCTTTTTTTCGGGCGTTTTCCAGTAAGGAAGCTCTGCTTTTGGAGCTGGTACGCCGGATGTTTGCCGGGCAGTTTGCTCTGGCGGAGCGGTACAGCGAAGAAGATCCGGTGTTCCTGTACGCCGTGGAAACTGCGCTGCAGCTGCATATCACGGAGCTGACGCAGCCGCTGAGGGAGCTGTATGTGGCGGCGTACTCTTTGCCGACAACTTCTTCGTTTATTTACCAGAGCACAGCCGGACGATTGCAGACAATCTTCGGCGCGTATCTCCCAGGGGCTGAGGCCAAGGACTTCTACGAGATGGAAATTGCCTCCGCCAGCATCATGCGGGGCTTTATGTCAGTGCCCTGCGACCTGTATTTTACCATGGATGCCAAGATATCCCGCTTTTTGGACTGCTCGCTGAAGCTCTATGACATCCCGGCGCAGCAGCGCGCGGCCATCACCGCGGCGGTCTTGAAGATGGATCTTCACACCATGGCGGCAGG
>JAEDEN010000022.1 GCA_016293265.1 Oscillospiraceae bacterium
CGAAGCTGCCCAGGATGCCGTTGATGAACTTCACCGTCTCCGGCGTCTCGTACTTTTTGGCGATCTCCACCGCCTCGTTGATGGCGGCGCCGTTGGGCACGTCCGGCATATACAGGATCTCAAACATGGCAACGCGCATGATGGCGGAGGCCACCAGGGGGATACGGGCAAAGCTCCAACCCTTGGCATACTTGGCGATATAGCCGTCCAGCTCAGCGGCGTGCTCCTCCACGCCCTTCACCAGGCGGCGGATATAGTCCGCCTGCTTGGCATTGGGCACCTCCTGGTAAATGCCGTCCTCCCCCGCCAGGGAGGCGAAGGTCTCCGGGGTCAGCCGCTCGTCCAAAAGCGCTTCCACGTCCTTATCCGTAAAGCTCAGCTCGTAGGAAAGATGAATGGCAATTTCCCGTGCTGTATTCCGTACCATAAGCTTACGTCCTTCCCTCTTTCACACACTTCCCACAGCTCAGGCCATGGTCACGCCGCCGACGTGGATATTGACCGTCGTCACGGTGCAGCCGGTCATGGCCTCGATGGAGGACTTGACGGCCTTCTGGGCGTTTTCCGCCACCTCGGGGATGGCATGGCCATAGGCCACCGTCAGATACAGGTCCAGCGCCAGCGTCTCGCCGTCCATCTCGATCTTCACGGACTTGGCGCCCTTCTGGGCATTTTTCTTGTTGCTCACCAGGTCGGCCACGCTGCCGCCCAGGCTGGTCATCATGCCGGAAACGCCCTCCACCTCACGGACGGCCCCCACAGCGATGGCGGCGATCACTTCCTCAGAGATGTGGATGGTACCGTCTTCCACCGGCACGATCATATATTCCTTATTATCTGCCATGATATGCTTCTCCTTATTCCATAGTGGCGATTCTATCAGGAATTTATTGTACCATGGAGATTTGCAAATTACAACACCCTTTCTTCCTTTTCCCCGCCGGGATTTCACCCGGGCAGTCCGTCCCCCTCCCGGGGCGCCTTCCCTCCGCGTCGCTCCAGAAGCCCGGCAAAATACGCCGTCCACTCACGCAGGTCCGCGTTTCCGGTATAATACACCGCCATGACCCGGTCCTCCCGGGAGGCTACCACAATCTGGCTGGGGCCGCCGCACCAGGTAAAGGTATCCAGCTCCGGCGCTTCGATCTCCCGGAAGTTCCCGAAGCTGCGGTAGCTGCTTTGGATCTCCTTTACCAGCCGCCGGGCCAGGAATTCCCCCCGAAGGTCAAAATACACGGTATCGGCGGAGGCAGTCACCAGATATTCGCCCGGCCCGGTTTGCCGCAGCACCCGCAGTCTCACCTCACTGATCTTTGAGGCAAGCTCATGGTACCGGACGCCGGCGCAGTCCAACTCCGGGCCCTGGCCGGTGTCCCCCAGAACCGCCGGATCCACACAGACCAGCCCAGTCAAGTTCTCCCCGTCCACGGGAAAATAATTTCCCAGGACATTCTGATGGGTACGGGAGGGCTGGAGGCACCTCCCCGCAATCCCCATCACCAGCCAGACTACCGCCAGCACCGTCATCCCCCGGGCAAGGGCGCGCTGCATCCGGTAGGGGCGGGGCCGCTCCAAGGGGATGCCCGCCTTCAGGCGGCGGAGCAGGCGGATCATGGCCCGGACGTCCTGAGCCTCCCGGATGACGCTGCCCGCCAGCAGGCCCAGCAGGGCCGCCGCCTCAAAGGGCATGGCCTCCGTCAGAATCCGGAGAAGCATGGTGGAGCCGCCTCCCATCGCCAGCACCAACGCCAGAAGGCCTCCGAAAAACAACGTTTCCAGGAGGATGCGCCGCATCATGCGGCCCTTCAGATACCGGTAGCCGCCGCCCTGCACCACCGGGTCAGTATCCAGCTCCGGGGCGGCGGGATCGGTGCAGCGCCAGAGATGGAACATCCCCGCCGCCACTCCCACATATTCCCAGCCCAACCGGGCATAGAGGGCGGTTCGCTCCTCATCCATTTTTTCCTTTCGCTTCAGCAGCGGCTGCATCCGGCAGCGGCAGCCCGCCTCGCCCCCGGCGGTGAAAAACACCCTGCTTCCAACGATCTTCCCCGCCCGAAAGCCCTGCCGCTCCATCTCCTCCAGCCAGGTCTCGTTGGCTGCCACGTCAAAGGCAACGGCGGGCAAGCACGCGTCGCTGACCCAAGGGCCGTTTTCTTTCTGATTCATCGCGTCTCCTCCCGTTCTCCGTCGGCTATGCAGAGCTTCAGGCGGCTCAGTTCCCGGCGGAACAGCGCCCGTCCCCGCTCCGTGATGACATAGGTCCGGCGGCGGCCCTCCACCGCTGTCTCCCGGATGAGCCCCTCCTCCTGAAACTTGGCCAAGATGGTATACAGGGTCCCCGGGCCCAGGGGCACCCGTCCCGCCGTGGTGTCGTCCACATACTGTACAATCTCCGCCCCGCAGCGCTCCTCACGCAGCAGGGAGAGCAGGACGTAAAACATACTCTCCGTCAGGACCTTCAGGGATTCCTTGGCCATGGTGCACCTCCAATATCGTGTCACGATATCTCTGTTTTCATTATAATATCGTAACGCGATATTGTCAACGGGCGCCTGCGCCCCATACGCCCCGTGGGCGGCAAACCCTGGAAGGGACGGCAGATTTTGAGGGTTGCCCCATGCCGTTCCTCTCCTGTATGCTTTTAGGGAATCCCAAGCGGCGGGCCCTCCCGCCGTCTTTTTGAAAGGAGACCCTGATATGAAACGAAAGCTTCTGTGCGGCCTTCTGGCGGCCGCCTCCCTCTCCCTTTCCGCCCACGGATACCGCTCCTCCGTGCCGGTGCAGGTGGACGGCGGACGGATCGCCGGCGGATACCTGGAAAGCGGCGTTACATACGTGCCCCTGCGCTCCCTGCTGGGCGCCCTGGGGAACTGGGACATCCGGTGGGACGCCGGAGCGGGACGGGCGGTGGCCGCCTCCGGCAGCCGGCACCTCACCGCTTCCCCTGCGGAGGACACCCTTACCGTCAACGGCCGGACCCTGCGGGGGCAAGTGACGCTGCAAGACGGCACCACCTATGTTCCCTTGCGGCTGGTTTCGGAGGCACTGGGAGGCAGCGCGGAATGGGACCCCTACATGGAGGGGGCGGCGGTGACCAGCGCCGAAAGCGCCTATGACGCGGTGGAGCTTTACTGGCTGAGCCGCATCATCTATGCGGAAAGCGGCGCGGAGAGCCTGGAGGGCCAGATCGCCGTGGGCAGTGTGGTGCTCAACCGGGTGAAAAGCCCCGATTTCCCCGCCAGCGTCCCCGGCGTCATCTTTGACCGGAAAAACGGGGTGCAGTTTGAGCCGGTTTCCAACGGTACCGTCTACAAGACTCCCTCCCCCTCCTCCCTGGTGGCGGCCAGGCGGGCGCTGGATGGGGAACAGCCCGTGGGGCAGGCGCTGTACTTCTTCGCCCCAGCCCTTTCCCAGGGGACGTGGATCACGGCCAACCGAACCTATCTGCGCACCATCGGCTGCCACCGGTTCTACCTGTGATTGACTTTTTGCCGCCAAGGGGCTAAAATGGGGACAACGAATCTGCAAAGGAGCATGTCTATGCTGTTCTCTGACCGCCCCAGAACCCATTACGCCAAGGCACCGGCCCACGAGGTCATCTGCCAGCTGCGCTTCCCCACCATCCTCTCCATCAACAACACGGAGCCCGCCGACTTCCAGGAGGCTATCCGGGAGGCGTTCCCCCAGTACGCCCGGCGCCAGGAGACGGTGCCCCCCAAGGCGGTACGCCTGCCTGACGGCAAGGTCCAGGTCCAGCAGCAGCCCCCCCTCGCCAACTATCATTTCCTCTCCGCCGACGGCCGTTGGAAGATCAACCTCACCCGGGACTTCATCGCCCTGTCCACCCTCAGCTACGGCGGCTGGGAGGACTTCGCCCGCCATCTGGACAAACCCCTGGCCTCCTTCATCCAGCTCTACCGCCCCGCCTATTTCCAGCGGGTGGGCCTGCGGTATATCAACCTCTTCTCCCGCAAGCGCCTGGGACTGGAGGACTGCCCCTGGACGGAGCTGTTCGCCCCCGCCTACACCGGCCCCCTGGACGAGGGGGATGTGCGGGAGGAGGACCTGCTCAGCTGCGCCTGTGACTTCCAGCTCAAGTTGGATTCAAGCTGCCTGGCCAAGATCCACGCCGGTCCCGGCCGCATCAAGAACAACGCCCCCGGCGCCCCCGTGGATCCGGAGGTCAAGTTCGTTTTCGACATGGACCTTTCCATGAACGGCGACACCCCCTGCACCTTGGCGGCCGCCGGCCTGGAGACCCTCCACGGCCATGCCACCCGGCTCTTTGAAGGCGCCATGGAGGACAAGCTCCGCCGTGCCATGGAGACGCTGTAAGCCCCCCGCCGCCGAAGAAGAACGGAAAACAGCCGTAAGCCATCGTTATGATGGCTTACGGCTGTTCTTGTTTTCAAATATCCCATCCAGGGCCGGAATGCGTTTTATCCGTGTGCCGCAGCGGTTCCCTGTGGTTTTTGGGATCTCCGCACCCGGACCACAACGAAGCAGAGGGCAGCCGCGGCGAAAAGGCCGCCGGACAGGATCATCCAAAAGCCGAAAGAGGAACTATGCTGTTCCACAGCCTCAATGGCAAAGCCGGAGCCGCTGACCGTGAAGACGCAGCAGCTCCCCTCCTGCTCCCACCGGATAGGAGATCTGCCCTCCTCCGTCAACAGGAACAGGGCGCAGCTTTCCCATTCCGCCGGAGCTGCAAAGCGGACACAGTGTTCTTCCCCGTCATCCCCGGTGAGGGCAACGGCCCAACGTTCCGTATTGCCGCCTCCGCCGGTCTGCTCCACCCGGAGGGCGGCGTTTTCGTCAAACACGCCCTCCACCAGGAAAACCGGATGGACCCTGTCCCGCATTGCCTCGCTGGCCAGGGTGGTGGTATAGGGCGTGTAGAAGGCCTTCACCACATGGTCGATGGTGATGCGCTCCTCGCCCACTTCCTCCCAGGCTCCATAGTAGCCCTCTTTTTCCGGCACCCGGGGGATCTCCCGGGCATTGACGGGCTGGCCGTAGGAATAGGACACCGTTTCGAAAATGTCATCCTCCACAACATAGGTCAAAGTCAGGCTGCGGAAGGGCTGGGGCACCCCCTCTTCCCGGATCAGCGCCTCATAGGCCACCGGCTCCGCCTGACCGGCATAGCTGATGCCGTCCACGCCGGCCAGGGGACCCTCTACAAAGCGGTTGGCCGCTATGGCGCCGTTTTTCCGGTCCCATTCGCCGGCCACCGAGCCGGTGTAGCCGTCAGATTCCCCTACCGCCGTCATACTGACGCACCGGTAGAGCTCACAGCCGTAGCCCACGATGCCGCCCACATAACTGCCGCCGGAAAGGGTACACTTGGACCAGCAGCCCCGGATGGTAGATTTGGAAATACCCGCGATGCCGCCCACATAGTCTCCGTCGGAGCTCCTGGCCGTACCGTAGTTCTCACAGTTCAGCACATAGCCCAGCTCCATGCGGCCCACCACGCCGCCCGCGGCGTCTTTTTTGCCGGTTACGGCGCCCCGGTTGATGCATTCCTGCAAAATCGCCCGGGTCTCATAACGGAAGTGAAAGGACTCTTCCCCCACTTCGGTGACATCATCCTCCGGGTCAAAGTCATATTCAATGGCCATGGCGCCGGTGATGCCGCCCACATTCAAATCCCCTTTTACGGCTCCCAGGTTGCTGCAGCCCCGGGCCTTGCCCAGGGTGGTATTGTCGATGAACTCCTCAGACACGTCGTCCCACAAATCCCCCTCATCCACATTCCGGGCGTCAGAGAAGGCATCCAGAACCAGTCCGGCGATCACCTGGAACTGATCCCCCATGGCGCGGATGTCGGCGGAAAGTGTGTCGCCGGAAGCATCCATCTCATCCCGCAGCAAATCCATTTGACCGCCCAGCCCGTTTACCGCGCTGTTCAGGCCATCCTCCGCCCGGTGAAAATCGTCGCCCAGGGCATCAAATTGGATGGGCTCCCGGGATGAAAGGTCATCAAACAAATCGTGGATCTGACCGGCCGCATCCCCTATATCCCGGGCCGCCTCCTCAAAGGCATCCATGGCGTCCGCCAGATCCGCCAGAGCAGACTCCATGACCCCGGACAGGTCGGAACAGTGGTCAACCGCCTCGCGCAGCTTTTTCACGGAACTGCCCAGGGTGCCGCAAACACCCGAAAGGCTTTCCAGGGACGCGGCGATGCCCTTCGCGCTGTCCTTTACGGCGTCCCAATCCAAACTGGTGGCGGTGATGCCGGTAAGGACGCCCTTTCCGATCTGTGCGAAGGCCTCAGACCCGGAACGGAAGCCGTGGGCCAACAGGCCTAGGTACTCGGAGAGCGCCGCCTGCAGCTCAGGGTCCTCCGGACCGCCTGCCAGGAAAATTTCCGCCATGCCCTCCAGGGCTTCGGCGCACTGGTCCAGCGCTCCGCAGAGCTGCTCTGTGCCATTTTCCAGGAGGCCCTGCGCCTTCTGCGCCGCTTCCGGGTCATCCACCACCAGGGCGTTGGACAGATCGTGCAGCGACTTGCGTACGCCGTCAAAGGCATCCCGGGCCTGCCGGATGCCCTTTTGGAACCGGTCCATCGCCGCTCCCAGCGCATCCAGGCCCTCCTTGCCGATGCCCATGGCCTGGGACATCTGCGTCAGGCTGTCTTCCAGAAGATCCATTCCATCGGCCATGGTGTTCAGAATGCCTTCGCCGTTCCGGGTGAGCGCCTCCATGCGGTCCAGGGTATCCGCCAGAGCGTCTGCGGCGTCGTTGATGGCGGCGATATTGCCGTCCGCCCAGCCGCTCATGGCATCGGAAAGCTGGCCGGCATTGTCAAAAGCGGACTGGGCATAACCGGAAAGCTGGTCCAAACGGCTGAAAATGGTATCCCGGCTGCTGTCAGTATGGTCCAGTGTGTCCTTCACCATATCGTTCAGCAGGCTCAGGGCGTCTTTCAGCTCCTCAATGGTATCCTGAGTGAAAATCAGGCGAATATTGGGGGCGATCTGGCCGGCCACACCGCCCACATCCTTACGGCCCAACACGGTGCCGCTGTTCACGCAGTTTTCCAGATATCCGGAGGAACGGCCCACTACGCCGCCCACATTATAGCCCACATGGGCATAGCCGACGGAGCCTTCGTTCCGGCAGTTCCGCAGCACACCGTTGGAGGAGCCGGCGATACCCCCGGTATCCGTGGTGGAGTCCAGCACTTCTTCGGCATTCAGGCGGTCCAGGCTTTCTTCCAAACTCTGTTCCTTTTCCTGGTGGACCGTGTTGACGGCGCCCTTGTTGATGCAGCCGGTGATGACGCCGCCGTTTTGGCCGGCGATACCGCCGGTGTTCTTTTCGCCGGTGACCGCGCCCACCACCGTGCAGCCGTAGATAGAGCCGGTGGATTCGTTGATCCCGGCGATACCGCCCACCTGGCTCTTCCCCTTTACGGTGCCACGGAAGGAACAGGCCAGGATGGTGCCTTCGTTGCTGCCGGCGATACCGCCCAGGCAGGCCTGTTCCCCGGCGGCGGTGACGGTGCCGGCCACATGGAGGTCCCGGACCACAGCGCCCTTCTGGACATAGCGGAACAGCCCCTGGTAAGAGGCGCCGTCTGCCAGGGAGAGGCCGGAAATAGTGTGCCCATTTCCCTGAAAGGTCCCGCCGAAGGTCGGTATGGGTGAGAACTCCACGCCCCTCAAATCAATATCCGCCTCCAGAACCACTGTTTTTCCCTGGGACCAGGTATCGAGGGAGCACTTCCGGGACAGTTCCACCAGTTCCTCCGCCCTTCGGATGGAGACGGTACTGTCCTCTGCCGCCAGAGCGGCGGCGGGCCAGCATAGGGACAGGAGCAGAACCGCCGCCAACGCGGCAGCCTTCACACGGATATGTTTACGTAGTTTCATCTGTCCTCTCCCCCTTCCTGTCGGATCGGCGATGCCTTGTTGACATGGACCACCGCCGTCACATCCCCTTCCAGCACCCCGTGGACTTCCGCGTCGATCTTACCGGAGATCGTGCCCTTGACACGGCCGTCCAGATAGACCCTGCCGCTGGCGGTATTGGCCTGAGTCAGGGCCGGGTACTTGATGTTGAATGCCGTTTTCTCAATGACCGTATCACCCAGCAGCAATATCCCGGGTAAAACGCCGATGACCAAAACCATGGAGATGATGGTGCCCCGTCCAAGGCAGTCGCCCACGCCGTAGATGGCGGCGTCGGAGGTCAGCTTGGCGATCAAAGTGCCGGCGCAGGTGAGGATGGTGCCCGAGGTAAACACCGTGGGGAATGCCAGATTCAGCGTTTCGATCATCGCCTCACGGGGCGGCATGGTACGCTTCAGCTCCTGATAGCGGCTGGAAATGACGATGGCATAGTCGATGTTGGCGCCCATCTGGATGGAGCTGACCACCAGATAGCTCATGAAGAAGATATTGGTGCCTCTGATGGAGGGGATCGCGAAATTGATCCAGATACTGCCCTGGATGACCAGGATCAGCAGGATGGGCAGGCCCACCGACTGGAAGGTAAACAGCAGTATGATGATAACGAACAGGATGGACAGCACACAAATCAGCACATTATCGTTTTCGAAGGAACCGGCAAGGTCGCAGTCGCTGGTGGAATTGCCGGCGATGTAAAAAGTGCCGGGGGCGTAATACCTGCCCACTAACCTATGGAGGTCATCCAGGAACGCAAAGGTCTCTTCGCCCTCCTCCGGCAGATCCACATTTAATATCAGCCTGGAGTACTCCGTGCCCTGGAGCTGCTCCAGGGCGTCCGTGATCCGGCTGTGCATATCCTCCAGGTCTTCCCGCAGCTCATCATCCAGCGTGACGTACCCCTCGTCCACCCGGTCGTAGAGGAACAGGAACATATCCAGGATGGAGACACTGTAATTGTCGATGTTGTTGACGATGCGGCCGTATTCTTCCAGATCGGCGGCATAGGCGGTGTACAGCAGCCGAATCACCTCAATATCCATATCCACCAGCTCGGAGAACTGGCGGGGCGTCAGCCGGTCGGTGAGCACATGGTCCTCGCCTTCGATCTCCACGTTGGCAAGGCCCACCGCAGAATCCACCCCGTCCACCGCTTCCAAGGCCCGCAGCAGGCGCCCCTCGGCGTCGTAGTCTCCGGCGGGGACTATGACCGCCATGACGTTCTGTGCGCCGAAGCGGGCCTCAATGGCCTCTTCCTGCAGCTTTGCATCGCTCTTTTTCTCCGTTTCAATGCTGCTGTAGCCGTATCCATAGGGACAGCGGCCGGAAAGGAAGAATGCGCCCACCAGTACGCAGGCAAAAAGGGGCGGAATGATGAATTTCAGCTTGGTGACAAATTTGCCCCAGATGGTGATCCTGGGCACGAAGCTGCGGTGGTGGCTCCGGTCCATGAGCCTGCTGAAGAGCATCAGAAGGCCGGGCATCAGGGTAAACACCGAAAGGATACTGAACAGGATGGCTTTGATGAGCACCATGCCCATGTCAAAGCCGATGCGGAACTGCATGAACATCATGGCCGCGAGGCCGGCCAGTGTTGTCAGGCAGCTGGAGGAGATCTCGGGGATGGACTTGCTCAACGCCAGGATGCAGGCCTCCCGGGCGGGGGCGTGCTCCCGCTCCTCGCTGAACCGGTGGCAGAGGATAATGGCGTAGTCGATGGCCAGGGCCAGCTGCAGCACCGGGGCGATGGAATTGGAGACAAAGGAGACCTCCCCAAAGACAAAGTTGGTGCCCATGTTCAGCAGCATGGCCGCCAGGAAGGTAAGAAGCAGCACCGGGATCTCGCCGTAGGTCTTGGAGGTCAGCAGCAGCACCAGAACAATGATGACCGCGGCGATCCCCAGGATGACCTGCATCTCCGCCGCCAGCGTTTCGGAGATGTCCTCTCCCACCGTGCTGGAGATGGAAACATCGTAACCGGAGAGGGCTTCTTTCACTGCCGCCATAGCGGCCAGGCTGACAGGATCGTCCTCCTCGCCGCAAAAGGTCACGTCGAACAGCGCAGCCGAATCCCGGTAGTGGTCCAACCGGTCCCCGGCGTCATCCTCATCTCCGAAGTCCACGGCAGAGACGCCTTCAATGGCCTTCAGCGTGTCTGCCAGGGGCAGCGCCTGTTCATAGGAAATGTTGGACACCATCACCCGGGCGGTGCCTAAGGTCGTAAACTGGTCCTCCATGATGTTCAGGCTCTGGCGGGTCTCCGTGTCCTCTGCCAGATAGGAGGTGATGTCGTTGTTCACGGTCACCCAATTCCGGGAGAACAGGGAAAAGATGATGGCCGCGGCATAGATCAGGAAAAACAGGTTCCGCTTATCCACGATCCAGGTTGCCAGCCGGACAAAGAAATTTGGTTTTTGCTTGGTTTGTTCCATATGAATCCCCCGATACAGCAGGTCTTACAGGTTTTTTTCAGCGGGATGGTCCAAAACGCCTTCGATGGGGAAATCGCCTTGCTCCGTGTGGAGCACCGCCCGAAATCCATCCTCCCACAGAACCCCCTGGAGGCGGCCGGGGAGTTCCCGCACCGCCGTGCGGAGAATCCCGTCCATCCGGAATGCGTACTCCGGGACGAAGCTGCCGGTGAACTGGTTTTCACTGCCCAGCAGCTCCAAAACCATGTGCCCGTCCCGGAGGCAGACCTCCGCCGCGCCTTTTTTGATCCCCATGGGAGTCTTCATTTGTATTTTGTAAATGCTTTCCGACATAGAAAAGCCCCTTCCATACATGATGAAATGACTATACGCCGGAACGGCTGAAACATACAATCCACAAGTGCCTCCAAATGTGCAAAACTACACATTTGTCTCAAATTGTGCAGTCTTTGACTCTGGACGCCCCGGAAAAATCCGGTGTCAGGCGGATTATGTAATGATTTTCTTCCACACCTGTGGTAATATTGAGGGAAAGGACGATGATGGATATGAAACAGAAAGAACTGTCTTACAACCGGAAAAAGCAGATGGCGGAATCCCTGAAAAAGCTGATGGCGCAGAAACCCCTGCAGAAGATCACCATTCAGGAGATCGCCGACGGCTGCGGCATGAACCGCTATACCTTCTACTACCACTTCAAGGACATCTACGACCTGCTGTCCTGGGTCTTCCAGGAGGAGACCCTGTCCCTGATCCAGAAAAGCGACAACTGCCTGACCTGGCAGGATGGGTTCCGGCTATTTCTTCACAGGATCCGGGAAAACAAAGAGGTGTTTCAATGCGCCCTGAACAGCCTGGGGCAGGAAGCGCTGCGAAAGATGTTTGACCAGGAGGTCACACACCTGATGGAACTGTTCCTGGAAGACGCCAGGGGAACACACCAGGTCTCCCGGGATTACCAAAAGTTTTTGGGAGATTTCTACATCGCCGCTCTCAGCGGCATCGTGATGGAGTGGATCCGGGAGGACATGAACCTGCCGGAGGAAACCATCATGACCTACCTCCACCTGATCATGGACGGCCAGATCGATGGGGCCTTTCAGCGGGCGGAACGGGACGGCGCCTGACAGGCCCAGGGAAGGACGGCCCCTGCTCCATGGCGCGGGGCCCGTTCTCACCAAAGGCCGCGCAGCGTCCGGAAGAGGCGGCCGGCGGCATTTGCCCCTGTTGAGGAGCATGGCGCGGACTCCCCTCACTTGCGTTCATACAGGGGGATGCTTCTTTGGTAGGGCTGGGGACGGTATGTAATGGAGGAGATCCTCCTCCCCGAAAGGCCGTATTTGGGATGGACGCCAAAAAGGCCCACATAGCGGTGCAGGTCATCCTTCTCCTCCGCCATTTTTTCCATCAGGCGGACGGTGGCCCGGGCGTCGTCCACGGCGCGGTGGCTGTTCACCGCCTCCTCTTCCAGGCCATAGGCCTCAATGGCGTTGCAGAGCTTATGGGGATAATCCCGGCGGTCCCGGTAGACCGTAAGGGCGTCCAGGAAGCAGGGCAGGCGCAAAAGCTCCGCCCGGCCCTGTTCCTTCAAAAACCAATAGAGGAAATTCAGGTCGAACTGGGCGTTATAGGCCACCAGCAGCGGCTGTTCCGCCCCTTCCAGCAGCCGGCTGAAGCCTGCGGCGGCTTCGCTCCCCTCCACGCCCCTTTCCGCCAGCGCCTCATCGGTGATGCCCGTCAGGTTTACGATAAAGGGCGGCAGCTTCCGCCCGGAGGGCAGATGGATGAGGCAGTTCAGGCTGTCCCGCTCTCCCCCCTCTTCCAGGGCGACGGCCCCAAGCTCGATGATGCGGTCCGTATCAAAGTCGATGCCGGTGGTTTCCGTATCAAAGATGACGATGCGGTCAAACCGGCTCCAGAGTTCCTTGGTCATATCTTGTCTCTTTTCTTTTTTTGTCTTACTATATCAGTCCCGGCGGGTTTTTTCAATGTGCATAAAACAGAACAGGCGGGGAAACCTTTCGGAAAACACCGCTGAAAGGAGAACTGCCATGCTCCGCCGTTCCATGCGCATCTTCCTCTGCCTGCTGATCCCCTGCCTCCTGTTGGGATTGCTGGCAAGTCCGCTGAAAAGCAGGGACATCCCCGCCTCTGTCGCCGTCTCCGCTCCCGCCGTCCTGCCCGTGTCCGCCGTCAACTGGGGCCTTTCCTTCCAAACGGAGGGCCAGGCCCCCGTGGGGAACGCCACCCGGGAATCCCTGGCCCAATACGACGCCTGGTATCTGGGGGATACCAGCAGGAAGGTGATCTACCTCACCTTTGACTGCGGATACGAAAACGGCTGCACCGAGCCCATTCTGGACGCGCTGAAAAAACACAACGCCCCCGCCGCCTTTTTCGTGGTGGGCAACATGATTACCTCCGCCCCGGACATCATCCGCCGCATGGCCGCCGAGGGCCACATCGTGGGCAACCATACCTGCCACCACCCGGATATGTCCGCCATCTCCGACCCGGCGGCCTTCAAAAAGGAGCTGGACGACCTGGCCGCCCTGTATGAGGAAACGGTGGGAGAGCCTCTGCCCATGTACTACCGCCCGCCCCAGGGAAAGTACAGCGAGGAAAACCTGAAGCAGGCCCAGGCCCTGGGTTACAAGACTATTTTCTGGAGCCTTGCGTATGTGGACTGGTATGTGGACAACCAGCCCACGGCGGAGCAGGCTTACGCCAAGCTCCTGCCCCGCATCCATGACGGAGCCATCGTGCTGCTGCACTCCACCTCCAAGACCAACGCAGAGATCCTGGACGACCTTCTCACCAAATGGGAGGAAATGGGCTACACCTTCGCCTCCCTGGACGAGCTGCCCCAAGCGTAAACAGAAAAACAGGGAGGAACACTTTGGTGTTCCTCCCTGTCTTGTTCAGAAAAAGTGGAGATTTCCGTCCACCCGGCCGCCGATGCCCTCCACGGTGCACTTGCTGGAATACTGCCAGTAGTCCATCTGGTAAATGAAGGTGGGATAGAGCTTTTCGGAGCTTTCACTCTTGTACTCCGGGTACCAACTGAGATAGTCGGCGATGGCGCCCTGGTCGTACTTCATGTAGCTGACATAGCCTCCGGCGTAGATCATGGGGGTGTAGCCCGCCTGGGCGATGCGCTGGCAGAAGGCGATGGCGCAGGCGGTGGCCATCTCCGGCGGCGTACCGTAGACCCGGTAGGTGGAATCCTTCATCTCCCAGTCGTAGGCCACAGGGCCGTTGATCTCATGGCCCTCCAGCAGCTTGATGACATACTCCGCCTCCTCGATGGCCTCCTCCACGGTGATGGCCTGGGCGAAGAAGTAGACGCCGGTCTCAAGCCCGGCGGCCATGGCACCGTCGATGTTCTTGGCGTAGAAGGCGTCGGCGTTCAGGGTGCCGCTGCCGGTCCCCCGGAAGCCCACCCGCACCATGGCGAATTCCACACCGTCCTCCCGAACGGCTTCCCAGTCGATGTCCCCCTCCGTGGCCCGGTTCTGATAGGCGGAAACGTCGATCCCAAAGCGGGTGTCAAAGGCGTCGCCGGTGTAGATGAGGCGGTCTTCCTCCCAGACGAAGTCCCCTTCCCCCACGGCGATGGGGGCACGCTGGTCATACACAGGGACGTCCCAGTTCTGGAAGCGGATGGTCTGGCCGGTGGGCTGGGTAGGGGTATAGACCTCCTCCGGGCGGATGGGCCCGTTTTCCTTGGGCTCCTCCCCTTCATCTTCCGGCTCTTCCGGCTGCTCCGGGACCTGGGGCGTCATGAGGAGCACCTCCGCGCCGCCGAAATTGCGCACCTGGCCCTCCAGGGTCACATCCGTCAGCGTCACCCTTCCGGTGACGCCGGGGGAGATGATCAGGTCCCCCGCGATGTGCATGGAGGAGAGGTCCGCCCCCTCCGGGGCGCTGACCATCACGGTGCCGGCGGCGTCGGCGCTGTAACTGCCGCTCTCTTGTACCAGCACCTCCACCATGCGGCCCAGGATACTGACAAACTCCGCCCGGGTGATGGAATCATTGGGGTTGAAATTCCCCGCCGGGTCGCCCCCCACATAGCCAAGGGCGCTCATGGCGGCCACAGAGGGCCGGGCATAATCAGGGATGGTATCCCCGTCCAGAAAGCCCAGCGTCATGCTCTCCGTGCCGATCCGGAAAGCCCGGGTCAGCATGGTGACGGCCTGGGCGCGGGTGATGGGATCGTCGGGCAGGGCCTTTCCGCCGCTGCCCAGGTACACCCCGGCGGCGTGGAGCTTCAGCACGGCGCTTTCCCAGTAATTTCCCGAAAGGTCGGAAAAAACCATGGGGTCAGAGCTCTCTCCGAAGCGGAAGAACCGGTCCAGGATGCCGGCGAAGGCCCCCCGGGTGATGGGATCGTCGGGGCGGAAGGTTCCGTCCTCGTTGCCCCGGAGGATGGCATACTCCTGGCTCCATTTGGTGATGCTTCCCTCCGCCCAGTGGCCGGAGGTATCAGAAAATGCGGCGGCAGGGGTCAGCAGCAGCGCCCCGGTGAGGGCCGCGGCGAAAAATCGCTTTAAGGTCTTCTGGTGCATGGGCTTTCCTTTCTCTGTACATCAAAAACACCGCAGCCCATAGGGCTGCGGTGTTATGTCTCCTGAATCGAACATGGCGGCAGCGCCTGGAACCATCATAACAGACCGTCTTTTTCCGGTCAATAGAAAAGATGGCATTTTTCGACACAGGAAAATTATGTCAAGTTATTCCACCGTGACGGACTTGGCCAGGTTCCGGGGCTTATCAATGTCGCACCCCCGCTGGAGGGCAACATAATAGGCAAAAAGCTGCAAGGCCACCACTCCCAGGGAGGGCTGGAGAATGGGGTGGGTCCGGGGCACCACGATGGTGGCGTCGGCGATCTTTTCCATCCGCTCCCGCAGGGGCTCGGTGGTCAGGGCCAGCACCTCCGCCCCACGTGCCTTCACCTCAACCACGTTGCTCATGGCCTTGTCGAACAGGGCTTCATGGGTGCCCAGGGCCACCACCAGCGTCCCCGGCTCGATGAGGGAGATGGTGCCGTGCTTCAGCTCGCCGGAGGCGTAGGCCTCGGAGTGGATGTAGCTGATCTCCTTGAGCTTCAAAGAGCCCTCCAGCCCCATGGCATAGTCCAGATTCCGGCCGATATAGAAGACGGAGTTGTGGTTGAAGTAGCGGGAGGCGAAGTATTTCACATCCTCAAAACCGTCCAGGAAGCGCTGCATCTGGTCGGGCAGGGCCTGAAGCTGGGTCAAAACGGAATCGTACTCTGCCTTTTCCACCGTCCCCAGCAGGTCTGCCAGATACAGTCCCAGCAGATCCATCAGGATCAACTGGGTGGAGTAGGCCTTGGTGGTGGCAACGGCAATCTCCGGGCCCGCCCAGGTGTAGAGCACGTCGTCCGCCTCACGGGCGATGGAGCTGCCCACCACATTGACGATGGCAAGGGTCCTGGCCCCCCGGCGCTTGGCCTCCCGCATAGCGGCCATGGTGTCCAGCGTCTCACCGGACTGGCTGATGACCACCACCAGCGTGTGTTCATCCACCAGCGGGTCACTGTAGCGGAACTCCGAGGCAAGCTCCACCTCCACGCTCCTGCGCAGCAGACGCTGCCAGTTGTACTTGGAGACCACGCCCACATGGTAGGACGAGCCGCAGGCGACGATGAAGATGCGGGAGAACTTCTCCATATCCTCCGCCGTAAACCTGACGTCATCCAGTACCACGCGGCCCTCCCGGATCCGGGGGGAGATGGTCCGGCGGATGGCCTCGGGCTGCTCCATGATCTCCTTGAACATGAAGTGGGGATAGCCCCCCTTTTCGGCGGCGGTCACGTCCCAGTCCACCTGATGGTGCTCCTTGACCACCGGGGTCATGTCACTAGTGAATACATCCACGCCCTCGGCGGTGACCACGGCGATCTCCCGGTCCTCCATGTAGACGACGTCACGGGTGTATTTGATGATGGCCGTCACGTCCGAGGCGATGAAGTTGCCCATCTCCCCATAGCCCAGGATGAGGGGGCTATCCTTCCGGGCGGCGATGAGGGCGTTGGGATAGTCGGAGCAGATGATGCCCAGGGCGTAGGAGCCCTCGATGCGCCGCAGGACCCGGCCCACGGCCTCCAGCATATTATGGCACTCGTTGTAGTGGAATTCCAAAAGCTGGGCCACCACCTCGGAGTCCGTCTCGGAGGTGAAGGTCACGCCGTGGCACAGCAGGAATTCCTTGATCTCCAGGTAGTTTTCGATGATACCGTTATGGACCAGGGCGATGTTGCCGCTCTCGCTGACATGGGGATGGGCGTTGACATCGCTGGGCTCACCGTGCGTGGCCCAGCGGGTGTGGCCGATGCCCAGGGTCCCCTCCACATCGGCGCCGCCGTGGACCAGGTCGGACAGGGCCTGCAGGCGGCCTTTGGTCTTGCGCACCTGCAGCCCCCGCGCCTCAGAGCGCACGGCGATGCCGGCGGAATCATAGCCCCGGTACTCCATCCGGGCCAATCCGTCCAGCAAAACGGGGGCCGCCTGTTCGCGGCCCACAAATCCAATAATTCCACACATGGTAATGATTCCTCCTGATAAAATCCTAAAGTTTATCAAAAGGACAAACGCGCAGGGATTTGTCTCTTTTTTCGCGGCCGCGGCCCTTCTGTTTTGCAGTCACCCGCATATTTGTAGGCCGTGTCACGTGCCCGCGAAGCACGGAGAGGCATCCGCCGAAATCTTCGATTGGCCCCGCCCGAAGCCGGTGCGGGACACGCTCCTCTCTCCTCGTCGTCCTGTCAGGTACCCGGCCTGACCGGCACTGGCGCTATGTGACGGTGAAAACCGTAAGCCTCCTTTCTCTTCTGCGCTGATCTATGATAAAGCTCCTATACAGAAGCGATATCCCATTTCTTTTTTGCATAAAAGGGCCGCGGCGGCAAATACTCTTCCCGGAGGGAAGCCTTTATGATGACCGCCTTTGCCCGTACTGTGATCCTTTACTTTCTCATCATGGTGGGACTGCGCCTGATGGGCAAGCGCCAGATCGGCGAGCTGGAGCCCAGCGAGCTGGTCCTGACCATGATGATCTCCGACCTTGCCACCGTCCCCATGCAGGACTTCGGTATCCCGCTCCTTGCCGGCGTGATCCCCATTCTTACGCTGCTGTCCCTTTCCATGCTGATGAGCCAGCTCTCCCTGGGGTCCGTCCGCTTTCGGGAGATGGTATGCGGCACCCCCTCCATCCTCATCCGGGAGGGCGTGATGCAGCAAGCCGTCATGCGGGAAAACCGCTACACCCTGGACGAGCTGCTGGAAGAGCTGCGGGGCCAGGGCTACAGCGATCTTTCCCAGGTGCGCTACGCCATCCTGGAAAACTCTGGGAAGCTGTCCGTCCTCCCCTGGGCGAAGCACACCCCCCTGACCGCCCAGGCCCTGGGGCTTTCGGTGGAGGAGGACGCCGCCCTTCCCGTGGTGCTCATCAACGACGGACGGGTTCTGGAAAAGAACCTCTCCGCCTGCGGCCGGGACATTGCCTGGCTCCAAAAGGCCCTTGAGGACCGGGGAATCGCCTCTCCCGCTCAAGTCTTTTTGATGACCGTGGATGAATCGGGAACCGTTTGCTGCGTAAAAAAGGAGGAGCAGGAATGAAAAAGCTGCTGACGCCGCTGCTGGTGCTGGCGGTGATCCTGGCCCTTTCCGCCGGGAACAGCACCGCTATGGCCCATCTTTCCGCCCGCTGGCAGGACCAGCTCCGCCGGGCGGACGCCCTGGCCCAGCAGGAACGCTGGACGGAAGCCGCCGCAGCCCTGGAAGAGGGCTACGGGGACTGGAGCCGCCACCAAACCTACCTGCACATCGTCACAGAGCACGACGCCGTGGAAGGGGCGGAGTCCATGTACCTCCGGGCCGCCGCCTTTGCCCGCACCCAGGAGCTCTCCGAGTTCCGGGCGGAAACCGCCGGCCTTTGCGCCCAGCTCCGCCTCCTGACGGAGATGGAACGCCTGCACATCGGAAATATCCTGTAGGGGAGCCTTACCGCTCCGCCAGGAGCTTGCTCAGCTCCGTCATAAAGCTGTCGATGTCCTGGAACTGGCGGTAAACGGAGGCAAATCGCACATAGGCCACCTGGTCCACGCTGCGCAGCCGCTCCATCACCTTTTCGCCGATGATCTCGGTGCGGATCTCCCGCTCCATGGAATTTTGCAGGTCCTGCTCGATCTCGGAAGCGATCTTCTCCAGCTCTGCCAGGGGCACCGGCCGCTTCTCGCAGGCGCGGATCATGCCGCCCAGCACCTTGCCCTTGTCAAAGCTCTGGCGGCTGCCGTCCTTCTTCACCACCACCATGGGAAGGCTCTCCACCGTCTCATAGGTGGTGAAGCGGCGGGCGCAGGACAGGCACTCTCTCCGGCGGCGGATACTGGCATTTTCGTCAGCGGGACGGGAATCAATGACTTTGCTCTCACTATAACCGCAATAGGGGCATTTCATAGGAACCTCCCGTTTTCCGGCGGCCGCAGCCGCACGTACTGAGGTTATTATATCACAGTCTCCCCCGGGATGGTATACATAATTTCACGAATATCCAACACTCTGCCGTGAAAAACTTGTAACTCTACCAATTATTCCCTGCCCGGGGCCCTTTGGAACGCTCCGGATTCAGCGCAGCACCGGCCACTCTTTTTCGTCGAAGGCAAAGACGGCATAGCGCCTGCCCCGGATGGTCTGCACCCGGGCAAGGCAGAACAGGGAGGGCAGCGGGAAGGGGTCCTCCGCCCCGAAGGGCAGGGCCAGCAGGCGCCCCTTACCCGCCGGTGCGGTCAGCGCCCCGGAGCGGCCGCCCAGGGCCCGGCGGAGCCAGGGGGTGCGGAACAGGGTCTCCGGCCTCGGTGCCTCCTCCCAGGCCTGCGGCCGGGGGGGCGCGGCGGCGTTTCGCACCTCGCCGTGGGAAATACGGCCCAGGGGCGCTGTCATGCGGCCGGAAAAGCGGCGGGAGAGGACCGCCTCTCCCCTTCCCCTCTCCGGAACGCCCAGGCGCAGCTCCCCGGTGCTGCCTACCGCCCAGAGGCACCACAGCCCCCCCTCCCCAAGACGGCAGCGGGCGGAAAAAACGGTATCCTCCCCCTCCCGCACCACCGTCAGCTCTCCCACGGCTTTTCCGCCCTGCAAAAGCGGGTATTTCTCCACAGCCCACACCCCCTCGCTTAAAAAACCGCCTGCGCAACCATATGCGCAGGCGGTCTTCTTTATGTATGTATCCTCAGGCGATGGTATAGGACCCCCGCACCAGGAGCTTCGTGGTGGCCGCGGTGGCCTTGACGCCCCGGCCTTCGATGGTCATCATGTAGAGGTGGTTCTGCACCAGGGCGCCGCCGCTGTTGAGCGTGGCGGCGGAGGTCTCGTCGATAAGGCCCGGGGCGGAGGGGGCGGTGCACACAGCGCTGCCCACCCGGAGCATCACCTCGCAGCCGATCCCTCCGGTGAGGGTCTGGCCGCTGGCAAGGGTCACAACGCAGAAGGTGTCCGCGCCTTCCCCGGAGGTACCGGTGAGCTTCTGGGCAATCTGGTTGTTGCGCTCGTCGATGCGCTGGTCCACCTTCTCCATGATGGAGTTCAGGAAGGTCTCCTGCAGGTAGCTCAGCGTCACCAGGGGGTCCGTATCCGAGCCGGGCCCCGCCGCCAACGCAGGCACGCACAGCATGGCCACCACAGCCGCCAGCGCCAGGATCCGATCCAGCCGTCGATTCTTTTTCATATGTACCTCCGTTATCCTTCGTATCCTTGATATCGCGTCCCCCCGGAAGGGTCTTCCCCTTCCGGAAGGATCGGTAACTCACACCAGTTGATCGTGGGGCAGCCCAAGGCTCACCGCAATAGCCGTATCCACCTTTGTCATCACGCCTTCCTCCACATGACCCATCCGCTCCCGCAGCCGCTTTTTGTCCAGTGTCCGAAGCTGCTCCAGCAGCACCACGGAATCCCGGCTCAGGCCGCAGCTTTGTTCCACGGGAAGGTCGATATGTGTGGGCAGCCGTGCCTTCCCCGTCTGGGAGGTAATGGCCGCCGCGATCACGGTGGGGCTAAAGCGGTTGCCGGTGTCATTCTGAATGATCAGAACGGGCCGGATACCGCCCTGCTCGCTGCCCACCACCGGGGAGAGATCGGCATAATAAATATCGCCGCGCTTGACACTCGTATCCACAATGTTCACACTCCGCCGAAAGAAGTACCCGTCACCAAAGCGTCCTTCGGTGAGGCCACTTTCATTCTCCCACGCAGTTTCGGAATTTATACGCTTTGAACGAGCAAATTCCGCGGGTGCCCCCGCACTATCCTATGCGGCGGGCAGGGCGGCCGTGTGTGCCGGCGGTCAAAGAAGCAGGCGAAGGGAACGCTCCGTCACCCGGCCCTGCTCCATATAGAGCCTTGGCACCCGCTTGCTGACGGCGCAGGTCAGCTCATAGGGGATGGTGTCAAGAAGCTTTGCCAGAACGTCCACCGGCTGTTTTTCCCCGAACAGCTCCACCGCGTCCCCCACGTGAACGTCGGGGAGGTCGGTAAGCTCCACCATGGTCATATCCATGCAGATGCGTCCCCGGATGGGGGCGGGTCCATAGGCCGTCTGCACCGCCATGCGGTTGGAAAGCCCCCGGAACAGCCCGTCGGCATAACCGATGGGCAAAACACCTATGCGGGTCTTGCGCCGGGTGCGGAAGGTGCGGCCGTAGCTCACATCCGTCTCCGGGTCAAAGATCTTGATGGTAGAAACGCAGGACTTAAATTTCATCACCGGCTGCAGGCCAAGCCGCGCCGCGTCATCCCCCACGCCGTAAAGGGCGATGCCGGGGCGAACCATATCCAGATACATCTCCGGGTAGCGGGCCAGGGCGCCGCTGTTGGCACAATGCCGGATGGCAAACTCCCTGCCCCGCAGGGTCAGGGCCTCCAGCACCTTCATGAACAGTCCGAACTGCTCCCGGGCATAGGCCTCGTCGGCCTGGCCGTCCTCATCGGCGGTGGAAAAGTGGGTGAAGATGCCCTCCGCGTCCAGATGGGGCAGGTCACAGGAGCGGGCGATGGCCTCCACCCCGTGGTCAAAGTGGTCCCCCCGCACCAGGAAACCCAGGCGGGACATACCGGTGTCCACCTTGATATGGACCTTCAGCGTGCCGCCACAGGCCGCCGCCGCGGCGCTGTACTCCTCCGCCTTGGCCTGGGCGGAGACAGTCTGGGTGATGTGGTTGGCGATGAGCTGGGGCACCATCTCCGGCGGGGTGTGGCCCAGGATCAAAATGGGCATGGTAATGCCGCCGCGGCGCAGCTCCCGGGCCTCGTCCAGGCTGGAGACCGCCAGGTAATCGGCGCCCAGGGCCTCCAGCTTCCGGGAGACCTGCACCGCCCCGTGGCCGTAGGCGTCCGCCTTCACTACGCCCAGGTACTTCACCTTCGGGCCGGTCCGGCGCCGGGCCGCGTAATAGTTATGTTCCAGCGCATCCAGGTCGATCTCGGCCCAGGTGCGGCGCAAAACAGATTCTTCCATGGGAACGATTCACCTTTCCGAGGCCGCAGCCTCCATGCCCTCTATTGTATCATCAAAATCGAATTCTGTAAACTCCACAGTGAAAACCGTCTCTTCCCCCACGGCAAGCTCGGCATGGAGGGGAACGGCGTCCTCCTCCCGCAGCCAGAAGGCAGAGACGACCTTGCCGCCGGAGGCACCGCTCTGGTCCACCAGCAAGCGGATGCAGGCCTCGCCGTTCCAGGTTTCCCGGTTCTCCTCCAGCAACCAGCCGGAGCGCAGGGCGTCCATCAGCCTGGGCAGGCACACGGCGGGGCTCAGTTCCTCTTCGCTGAGGGGGGCGATGTTCAGCGTCTCCCCCTCGTAGGAAAGGCTCCAGTCCCGGTCGCTGATGATGGCCTTCACCCCCGCCAGAAGTTCCGGGGCCACCACCTCCACGGTGCTCTGGCCCCCGGGGACATAGTCACAGCGCAGCGTCCCCTCCCAGTCAAGGCCCTCCTGGTCACAGCGGACCGTGGCCTCCATGGTGCAGCCGGCCATCTCCTGATAGGCTGCCCGCGGGTCCTCCTTCTCCCCCGCGCCGCAGCCCGCAAGCAGCAGCACCAGGGCCATCATTGGTACGCACAAGCCCTTGCGCACCTGTTTTCCTCCTTACATCAGCTCTGAAAAAGCCTCTCCCAGCGCCTGGACCACATCTCTGGGAGTCATGGCATAGGGCGTCAGCCGCGCCGCCGCCAGGTCCCCGGCGCGGCCGTGGAGCCACACGCCCAGGCCCGCCGCCTGGATGGGGGAGGCCCCTTGGGCCAGAAGGGCGGCGATCACGCCCGTGAGGACGTCGCCGCTGCCCCCCTTTGCAAGGCCGGAATTCCCGGTGGTGTTCACCAGCACGTTTCCCTCCGGCCCGGCCACCAGCGTCCGGTGGCCCTTGAGCACCAGCACGCAGCTGTGGGCGGCGGCAAAGCCCCTGGCCGCCTCAAGTCGGCCGCTGGAAAGGTCCCCGCCCACCCGGGCAAATTCCCCGTCGTGGGGCGTGAGGATGGTGACCCGGCCCCGCCGCCGGTCCAGGACATCTATATGTCCCTCCAGGGCATTTATGCCATCGGCGTCCAGAACGACAGGCTTTTCCGTCCCCTCCAGCAGCTCCAGGGCAAGGCGGGCCGCCTGCTGGCCCCGTCCAAGTCCGGGGCCCAGGGCCAGCACACCGCACCCGGCCAGCTTCTCCTGAACCGGCCCCAGGGCCTTATAGCTGAGTTGGCCGTTTTTCTCCGGCAGCGGGAAGGGCATGGCGGAGACACACTTCACCGCCTCGGCCGGCCAGATGCTCTCCGGCACCCCCAAAAACACCAGCCCGCAGCCGCTGCGGACGGCGGCGGAGGCGGCAAGATAGGGTGCGCCGGTATAGCCCACGGCGCCGCCTACCACCAACACCTTGCCGAAATCCCCCTTGTGGCCGCCAGCCTTCCGTTTTGGCAGGGCCCAGCGGGCGAAGGCGGGTTCCACGGTCTGCACCGGACAGGGCATGGAGCCCGCCAGTCCGGCCGGAATGCCGATGTCCCAGACCTCCACCCGGCCGGAGAGGTCGGCTCCCTCTCCCACCACCTGGCCGATCTTTTTTGTGGTAAAGGTGATTGTCTTGTCGGCTCTCACCCCACAGCCCAGGACCTTCCCGCTGTCCGCCGCCACACCGCTGGCGATGTCGGCGGAGACCACCTTGCCGGGACACTCGTTGATGAGCCGCACCGCCGCGCCGAAGAGGGAGTCCGTGCTGATTTCCCGGGAAAGGCCCACGCCGAAGATGGCATCCACCAGCACATGGCAGCCCCGGGCGTAGGCCGTCTGCCCCAGGTCGCCGGGGTCGAAGCGCTCCAGCTCCACGCCGCACTCGGACAGCCGCCCCGTCTCCTCCATGGCATCGGGGGTCAGCTTTTCGTAGCTCCCCACCAGGAAGACCCGCACCTGCAGCCCCGCCAGAAACAGCAGCCGCGCGGCGGCGATGCCGTCCCCGCCGTTGTTGCCGCTGCCGCAGAAAACGGCGGCCCGGTACTTCCCCTTCTTTTCCGGCAGCAGGGAAAGGGCCCCCCGGGCCACCCCCTCCGCCGCCCGCTCCATCAGCTCCAGGGAAGGGATGCCCTCCTCTTCCATGGCCCGCCGGTCCAGCTCTTTCATCTGTGCCGCTGTTGCAAGTTTCATAGGCTGTGCCTCCCGTTTTTTCTTTGTCCCCATTATAATGGGGAAGGAACCGGGCCGCAAGCCCCGGAAATTTCTTTCCAAAGGGGCGGTCTTCTGCTAAAATAGGGGATGCAACCGAAAATTGACGTGGATTTCCTCAAACGCAACACCAAATCGCTGGCGTTGCGGCCCCCGCCGGAGTAGGATGGAGCCACTCGATCAACAAGGAGGTCTTCCCTATGGCTTTTCCCGAAAACCTGCAATTTCTCCGCGCCCGTGCCGGCGTGACCCAGGAGCATCTGGCCGAGGAGCTGAACGTCTCCCGCCAGAGCGTAAGCAAATGGGAGAGCGGAGCCAGCTTCCCCGAGATGGAAACGCTGCTGCGGATATGCGACCTATACGGTGTGAACCTGGACACGCTGCTGCGGGGCAGCCTGGAGGAGAGCCAGGTCTGCGACACGGCCCGCTACGACGCCTTCATGAACCGTTTCTCCCTTCGCGTCTCCCTTTCCGTGGGAGCCATTCTGGCGGGGGTCAGCATGATGATCCTGCTTCCTGCCCTGGGCGTCCATGAGATGCTGGCAACGGCCTTTTTCCTGCTGGTGGTGACGGTCTCTGCCGTGGTGCTGGTGGCCAGCGGCATTGAGGAGGATCACTTCCGCAAAAAGCACCCCCTGATCCAGGATTTTTACACAGAGGAGGAAAAAGAGGCCTTCCACCGCAAATTCATCTGGTACATCGCCGGCGGCGTCGGAGCCATTCTCTTCGGCGTGGTGCTGCTGATCGTCTTTTTCGCCTTTTTCCCGGAAAGGGAGCCCTATGAATCCCTGGCGGGAAGCGCGTTTTTGATGATCGTGGCCCTGGCGGTCACCGCCTTCATCTACGGCGGGATGCAAGAGGAGAAATACAAGATCTGGAAATATAACCGGGACAACAACCCCACCCCCGAGGCCAAGGCCCAGTTGGGCAGAAACGGCGCCCTCTGCGGCTGCATCATGCTGGTCGCCACGGCCATTTATGTGGGCCTTGGCTGCAGCAGGGGGCTCTGGGGCCAGGCCTGGTGGCTGTTCCCCGTGGGCGGGATCCTCTGCGGCCTGGTGTGCACCGCCCTGAACCCCTACAAGGGAGAGGAGTGAAGGGACCTTCCCCAAACCTGCCGAAAACCGGCGGGTTTGGGGATTTTTCTCTTGCATTTCCCGGTTTTCTATGATATAAGTGATATTTGATATCAGTGATGAACGGGAAAATAACCGTAAGGCGCCGCCAAGAGAGGTCCGGTCACCGGCTGCAAGCCGGACTGCGGAGGCACGGTTTGGTTCGCCCGGGAGCTTCCATGGAGACATGGCGGCCGGCCCACCGTTACAGGGGCTTCAAGTGCGTGCCGGAAGGCGCGAATTTGGGTGGTACCGCGGAAGGAGTTGCCTTTCGTCCCAATTCTGGGACGGAGGGCTTTTTTCATCTCCATCCCGAAACGATAAACGACACTTTGATAAGGAGCATCGACTATGAAGCAGCAACTGGAAGCCATTCGCGCCGGCGCGCTGGAAGCCATCGCCGCCACGACCCGGAGCAGCGACCTGGAGGCCCTGCGGGTAAAATACCTGGGCAAAAAGGGCGAGCTGACCGCCGTTCTCAAGCAGATGGGCAAGCTCTCCCCCGAGGAGCGCCCCGTCATGGGACAGTTGGCCAACGAGGTCCGCGCCGCCGTGGAAAAGGCCGTGGAGTCCCAGGCCGCCCTCCTGGCGGAGAAGGCCCTGGCGGACAAGCTGGCCGCCGAGACCATCGACGTCACCATCCCCGGCAAGGAAATTGAACTGGGCCACAAGCACCCCATGTACACCGCCCTGGACTCCTTCAAGGAGATCTTCATCAACATGGGCTTTGAAATCATGGACGGCCCCGAGGTGGAGCAGCAGGACTACAACTTCACCAAGCTCAACACCCCCGACGACCATCCCGCCCGGGAGTGGTCTGACACCTTCTATCTCACCGAGGACTCCTCCATCCTCCTGCGCACCCAGACCTCTCCCATGCAGATCCGGGCCATGGAGACCCACGGTGTGCCCATCCGCATGATCTCCCCCGGCCGGGTCTACCGCAAGGACGAGGTGGACGCCACCCACTCCCCCATGTTCCACCAGATCGAGGGCCTTGTGGTGGACAAGGGCATCACCATGGCAGACCTGAAGGGCACCCTCAATGCCGTCATCCGGGAAATCTACGGCCCCGCCACCAAGACCCGCTTCCGCCCCCACCACTTCCCCTTCACCGAGCCCTCCTGCGAGGTGGATATCCAGTGCCACAAGTGCGGCGGCAAGGGCTGCCCCACCTGCAAGGGCGAGGGCTGGATCGAGGTGCTGGGCGCCGGCATGGTACACCCCAAGGTGCTGCGCAACTGCGGCGTGGACCCCGACGTGTACTCCGGCTTCGCCTTCGGCTTCGGCCTGGAGCGCATGGCCATGGGCCGTTACAAGATCAGCGACCTGCGCCTCATCTTCGAAAACGACATCCGTTTCCTGGAGCAATTCTAACCGAAAAAACACAGGGAGCAGGACTCCCATACCGGCCCGGGGACGTCTCCGGCAAACCCGCCCGGGCCAAAGAAATGATTTTTCCTGCATTTAGGAGGATACAGAATGAAGCTTTCCCGTAAATGGCTGAATGAATTTGTTGACGTGGGGTCTGTCAGCGACCGCGATTTCGCGGAGGCCATGACCCTCTCCGGCTCCAAGGTGGAAGTGACGGAGGTTTTGAACGAATCCCTGAAAAACGTGGTGGCTGGCCGCATCGTGAAGATGGAGCGCCACCCCGACTCCGACCATATGTGGGTGTGCCAGCTTGACGTGGGCGAAGAGGAGCCCACCCAGATCGTCACCGGCGCCTGGAACATCCACCAGGGAGATCTGGTGCCCGTTGCCCGGCACAAGTCCCTGCTCCCCGGCGGCGTGAAGATCGAAAAGGGCAAGCTGCGGGGCGTGGTGTCCAACGGTATGCTCTGCTCTTTGA
>JAEDEN010000023.1 GCA_016293265.1 Oscillospiraceae bacterium
AATCTTACTCATTGGCGGGAATTGCCGCCAGAGAAGGGAGAATGGTCCTCCGAAAAGCGGTTTTTCCTGTTTAGGGAGGATTTCGGCACCCTTCCATGGTATGTATCAGAAGAGGGAGTGATGCCGGAAAGAAGAAGCGGAAATAGGAAAAATCCCTGACAGGTCCGTCAGGGATTTTTGATTCTCAGGCCCGGATGGCCCAGCGCAGCTTTGTGGATTTGGCCCGGGGGTTGCGGAAGCATTCCTCGGCGGAGGGGCGCACCACATCCTGGCAGATATCGCGGTAGATTCCTTCCCGGTAATACTGGCGGAAGGCCTGCTTTACCAGCCGGTCCTCCCCGGAATGGAAGGTGAGGACCGCCACGCGGCCACCGCTTTTCAAAACGCCGGGCAGCTTTTCCAGGAAGGAATAAAGGGCCTCAAACTCACTGTTGACGTCGATGCGCAGAGCCTGGAAGGTCCGCTGGCAGCTTTTTTTCACCGCTTCCTTCCGTTCCCGGGGCGGCAGGAAGGAAAGGGCTTCCTCAATGACGGAGGAGAGGGCGCGGGTGGTTTCGATGGCCCCGCCCCGGCGGAAGACGCCCATGACGGTCTTGGCGATGGGGGCGGCATAGGGCTCGTCCGCATTTTCCACCAGCATGGCGGCGAGCTCCTCCTCGTCCAGCTCCCGCAGGCGCTGGGCTGCCGTCACACCGCAGGTAGGGTCCAGACGCAGGTCCAGGGGGCCGTCGGCCTTGAAGGTGAAGCCCCGGGAGGGGTCGTCGATCTGCATGGAGGAGACGCCCAGGTCTGCCAGAATGAAGTCGAACTTCTCTCCCGGAGCCACCTCATCCAACCGGGCGAAGTTCATGCGGCGGATGGTGAGGATCTCCGGCCCGAAGCCCGCCTCCTCCAGCCGCCTGCGGGTCTTTTCGGATTCGATGGGGTCCACGTCGGTGGCATAGATATGCCCTTGGCCCCGGAGCTGCTCCAGCATCCTGCGGGTGTGGCCTCCGTAGCCCAGGGTGGCGTCCAGGCCCGTCTGGCCGGGCTGAATCTGAAGGACCTCCAGAATCTCCTCCACCATGATGGAGATGTGCATCCCAGCGGGGGTCTTCCCGCTCTGGATAATGCGGGCGACGTCCGCCTGGTATTTTTCCGGGTTCAGCTCCTTGTATTTTTCCTGGAAAGAACGGGGATGGGTACCTTTGTAGCGCACACGGCGCTTATGCTCCTGCTCCATAGACGCGGCTCCTTTTTCAGCTTTCCTCTATCCTACCATATCCCGCTGCGCCGGGCAAGGGTGTTCCCGCTCCAACTGGCGGCGCAGCCGCCGCAGGTCATGGAAATAGGCGGGGAAGAGAAACAGGTCCGCCAGCAGCCAGGCCAGGGGGTTGGCTGCGCAGATGGCGGCGTAGCCAAAGCTCCGCACCGCCACAAAGCCCGCGAAGCACCGGGCCACCATTTCAAACACCCCTGCGAAGATGGCCTGCCGGGTGAAGCCCAGGCCCTGGATCATAAAACGCAGGATGTTCACGAAGGCCAGCAAGGTATAGGCTCCGCTGTTCCAGAGGAGGAATTCCCGGGCCAGGGCCGCCACCTGGCTTTGCAGGGCGGGGGCGGTGGCGCTGTCCATGAAGAGCAGGGCCATGCGGTCCCCCCAGAGAATGGTGACCAGAAGGACCGCCAGAGAGTAGCAGATGGCCAGGAGGGAACAGGCCCGCACGCCGGGACGCAGGCGTTCCAGCTTCATGGCGCCGTAGTTCTGGCCGCCGTAGACCGCCATGGTGGTGCCGGCGGCATCAAAAAAGCAGGCAAAGAGCTGACCCACCTTGCCGCCGGCGGCCAGGGCTGCCAGATATACGGTGCCAAGGCCGTTGGCCGCCGTCTGCACCACCACGCTGCCGATGGCGGTGATGGAATACTGCAGTCCCATGGGGATGCCGATGCCGGCGCTGTGCCGCATCCGTCCCCAGTCCGGCTTCCGCTCCCCCGGAGCAAAGCGCAGCAGGGGATAGCGCCGGGGCATGATGGCAAGGCACAAAAGGCCGGAGACTCCCTGGGAGATGACGGTGGCCCAGGCGGGGCCCTCCACCCCCATGCCCAGGACGGTGACACTGAGGAGGTCCAGCAGGATATTCAAAAGGGAGGAGAAAATGAGAAAATAAATGGGGGTCCTGGAATCTCCCAGGGAGCGGATAATGCCGGAGAGGTAGTTGTAGAGGATCAGGACGGGGATGCCCAGGAAAATGATAAATATGTAGTCATGGGCATAGGAGAAGGTGTCCGCCGGGGCCTTCATCCAGCGGAGAATATCACCGCACAAAAGAGTGGTGACCACTGTAATGACCAGGGCGAAGAAGGCGGAGAGGAAGGCGCCGTTTGCCACGTAGCGCCGCAGCTCCGGCAGGTTTCCCTCGCCGAATTTCTGGGCCACCGGGATCACAAAGCCGCTGCAGATGCCGATGCAAAAGCCCAGTACCAGGAAATTGATGGCGCCGGTGGAGCCGACTCCCGCCAGGGCGTTTACCCCCAGGTATTTGCCGACGATCATGGTGTCCACCATGTTGTAAAACTGCTGAAACAGCATTCCGCCCCAAAGGGGCAGCATAAAGCCCGCCACCAGGCCCGTGGGGGAGCCGGAGGTGAGGTCTTTCGTCACGTTTTTTGCCATGGAAGGGTCTCCTTTCAGAAATCCTGGAAAGTTTACTCCCAATTGGAAATCGTTTCAATCTGCAAATAAACGATTTTTCCAAACATTTGCAGGGCCATTTTGATGAATTTGTTCCAGCGGGGCCATGGAAGGAAAAAAGCTCCCCGGCGGTGAGCCGGGGAGCAGTGGATCGGGAAGGGAAACGGCCGGGATCAGAATTCTTCGATGTTGATCTCGGTGGCGCTGCCGTGGATGTCCTTGTTCAGGAACACCTGGGCGATGGTCTCAAAATCCTGCAGGCGGGCGCTGCAGTAGTAGTCCACCTGGGCGGCGGCGTCCTGATCGGCCAGGCCGCCGGTTTCGGTCAGGGTCTTGATAATGGCCTTGGCGGACTCGGCACCGGAGTCCACCAGGGCTACATCCTGGCCCATGTAGTTGGACACCACCTGGGCGATGAGGGGATAGTGGGTGCAGCCCAGAATGACCACATCCACGCCCTGGGCCTTCAGGGGGGCCAGATATTCGGCGGCGGCCTCTTCGATCAGGGCGTCGCCGGGGAGGATATGGTTGCTCTCAATCAGGGGGACCAGCTTGGGGCATCCCTGGGAGAAGACCTGGGCACCGGGCAGCAGGGCCTTCAGAGCGGTCTCATAGGCGCCGCTGCGGACGGTGGCCTGGGTGGCGATGACGCCGATGCGGCCCGTCTTGGTGAGGGCGGCGGCAGCAGCGGCGGCGGCGTCCACCGTGCCCACCACGGGGATGTCCGGGTTGTCAGCGGCAAGCTCCTCGCCGGCGTTGCAGGTGATGGTGTTGCAGGCGATGAGAAGCGCCTTCACACCCTTGGTGCGCAGAAAACGACCGTCCTGGAGGGAGAGGTTGGTGATGTCTTCCTTGGTGCGGTTACCGTAGGGGACGCGGGCGGTATCTCCGAAGTAGACGATGCTTTCATTGGGATAGTCCCGCAGCAGGGCGCGGGCGGCGGTCAGGCCACCGACGCCGGAGTCGAAAACGCCAATAGGCCGATTGTCCATAGCTATTTGCTCCCTTTCTGTGTCATTATTATCAATGTGTATCGGTGGGAGGCTTGCCGGAGATACGCTGCGGTGGGCAGCGCCGGCAGAACCTTTCCATAGCCTATCATAGTATTTCCGAGCAGGATTTGTCAATAGCCGCCTTAAATAGCGAAAATGGGAAAAAGAGGAAATGATTCCCGGGAGTTTGGCGTGGTCATACCAAAATCCGAAAATGAGAGGGGCGGCCGCCAAAATTTCAATTCCGGCCATAATAAGGCTCCAAACGGGAACATTATGCAAGTTTTTGATAATTAACATTCATATAAATTAACGGTTTTGTTACAAAATTACCGAAAAAATTGTGTATAGCTGACAAAAAGAAGAAAGGGGACTTGAAAAATGAAGGTAAGTGCGGTATGATATGCACGTGGTTTAAAGCCACTTATATTTCTTAGGAAAAGAGGAATAAAAGATGAAGAAGTTACTCTCCGTCCTGCTGGCTGTCACCATGATGGCTACCGTCCTGGCTGGCTGCGGCGCCAAGAAGGATGAACCCGCCGCTCCTGCCGCTTCCCAGCCCGCTGCTTCCCAGCCTGCCGCTTCCGCTCCTGGCAGCGCTGAAGAGGTGGACACCAACACCGTCGCCGTCGGCGCCATCGTCCTCGCCCGCGATGATATCGCTGAGGATGAGATCTACACCTTTGTTTCCACCATCTTCGAGAACCTGGATGCTATTACCTCTCAGCACGCCAAGGGCGCTGAGCTGAGCCTGGAGTATGCTTCCTCCATGACCTCCGTCCCCTATCATCCCGGTGCTGCCAAGTACTTCAAGGAGAAGGGCTTCGAGGTTGCTTCCGTTAAGGAAGGCGCCGGCACCGGCGCTGCCCGCGGCAGCCTGACCTTCGGCACCGGCGGTGAGTCCGGCACCTACTACGCCTTCGGCGGCGTTCTGGGCGCTTATGTCTCCAACAACACCAACCTGAGCATCACCACCGTTACCTCCGGCGGTTCCGCCGTCAACATTGACGATATGACCGCTGACAACGTCCAGCTCGCTTTCTGCCAGTCTGACGTTATGAGCTACGCCTACAACGGCGAGCGCCTGTTCGACGCTCCCATCGAGGGCTTCTCTGTTGTCGCCGCCCTGTACATGGAGGCTGTTCAGATCGTCACCAACAACCCCGACATCAAGACCGTTGCTGACCTGGCTGGCAAGAAGGTTTCCGTCGGCGCCGCTGGTTCCGGCACCTACTTCAACGCCATCGACGCTCTGGAGATCTATGGCCTGAGCGAGAACGACATCAGCCCCGTGTACCAGAGCTTCGGTGACTCCACCGAGTCCCTGAAGGACGGCAAGATCGACGCCGCTTTCGTCGTCGCCGGCGCTCCCACCACCTCCATCGTTGACTTGGCCACCGCCACCGACGTGTATCTGGTCAGCTTCGACCAGGAGCATGCTGATTCCCTGCTGGCTGCTTCTCCCTACTACAGCAACTACGTCATCCCCGCTGGTACTTATTGATCTGATTCAGATCCAGAATTGTTTTAACATCTGAAATAGGCCAAAAAAGGGCTGCGGCGTCCTTGGGCGCCGCAGCCCGAACCACCTTGTGGGGTGTCCTCCTTAGGGGGACAACCCTGGTAAGTGAGCATTTTTGTGTATCCTGAATCTCAAAAACGGAGGTTAAGCTATGCCTAATAACAACAAGGCTGCAGACGAGGCTGTCAAGAGCCAGGTCATTGATCTGGAAAAAGGCTTGGATGATGCTACTGCGGCCGAAATCGACGCATTGATGCGTAAGTATGACGCCGAGTCCAACGTCCGCATCTGGACCGGAAAGCCCAAGATCCTTGTTGGCGCGGTCAACGTGATCTTCTCCCTGTACTGCATCTGGTCCACGCTCTTTTCCACCGCTGACCTGCAGGTCCGCCTGCCTCTGTTCCTGGGCTGCATCGTTATCATGGGTTACCTCACCTATCCCATTAAGAAGGGTGACATGAGACCCAACCGCATACCCATCTATGATATTGTCATCATGCTTGCCGGCGCATTTTCTTTCTTCTGGTACTCCTTTAACTACATGGATATGATGCGCAACAACATCACCAGCGCATCCAAGCTCACCACCTTCCATATTGCCATCGGTATCATCGGCATTCTGGTCATGGCTGAGCTGTGCCGCCGTAGCGTCGGTATCCCCATCCTGTGCGTCGTTGGCGTTCTGCTGATCTATACCTTCGCCAGCGGCCAGGCCCTGCCTCGCGTTATCCACACCATGTTCTATGGCACCTCCGGCGTGCTGGCCACTCCTGTTCAGGTCTGCGCAAAGTTCATCGGTGTGTTTATCATCTTCGGCGCGTTCCTGGAGCGCACCGGTATCTCCAATTTCTTCATCGCTCTGGCCAACTGCGCGGTGGGCTGGGCTTCCGGTGGTCCCGCCAAGGTGGCCGTTATCTCCTCCGCCCTGTGCGGTATGGTGTCCGGCTCCTCCGTGGGCAACACTGTTACCACTGGCTCCATCACCATCCCCATGATGAAGGATACCGGTTACAAGCCCGAGTTTGCCGCTGCCGTTGAGGCTTCCGCCTCCACCGGTGGCCAGATCATGCCTCCCATCATGGGCGCTGCCGCCTTCCTGATGGCTGAGTACATGGGTATCCCCTATATTCAGGTGGCTATTTACGCCATCCTGCCCGCCGTTCTGTATTTCTCCGGCATCTTCATGACGGTCCATCTGGAGGCCAAGAAGCTGGGCTTGAAGGGCATCCCCAGAGAGCAGCTCCCCAAGTTTGGCCACCTCATCAAGCGTATCTACCTGCTGGCTCCCTTGGTCATTCTGGTGTTCCTGGTTTCTGCTAACATTCGTTCCCTGCAGTTCTCCGCTACCCTGGCCATCGTCATCGCCATTCTGGTCGGTATCCCCGATATGATTGGAAATGCCAAGAAGAACGAGGAGAACCTGCCCGGCAGCACTGGCAGCCGCTTCATCAAGAAGCTGTTCACCACCATCTGGGAAGCTCTTGAGGCCGGCGGCCGCGGCGTTATCACCGTTGCCGTTGCCTGCTCCATGGCTGGTATGATTGCCGGCTGCATCACCGTTACCGGTCTTGCTTCCAAGCTGGTTTCTGCCGTGGTGAACATCTCCAGCATGATTCCCAATCCCACGCTGTCCATGCTGTTCGCTCTGTTCCTGACTATGATCTGCTGCATCATTCTGGGTATGGGCGTCCCCACCACTGCTAACTACTGCATCATGGCCTCCACCTGCGCCCCCATCCTCATCACCTTGGGTGTGCCCAGAGTTGCGGCCCACTTCTTCGTGTTCTACTTTGGCATCGTGGCCGACATCACGCCTCCCGTTGCCTTGGCTGCCTTCGCCGGCGCCGCCATCGCCAAGTGCGACCCCATGAAGGCCGGCTTCAACGCAACGAGACTGGCTATCGCCGCCTTCCTGGTGCCCTACATCTTTGCCATCAACCCCACCATGCTGCTGATGGACAAGGGCGTTCTTGTGGCTATCCAGATCATCGTCACCTCTCTGTTGGGCCTGTTCGGCATCGCCGCCGCTTTGAACGGCCACCTGTTCACCAAGATCAATCCCCTGTTCCGTATCTTGCTGATCGCCGGTGGTCTGTGCATGATGGTCCCCGGCAGCGTGACCGACATCGTTGGTATCGCTCTGGTGGTTGGCATCGTCTTTGTCCAGCGCATGATGGGCAAGAAGGAAGCCGCCAAGGCCTGAGATTTCTGCTTCTAAAAAACCGCTCCCAAAAGGGAGCGGTTTTTTTGCGTAGAATAGTTCGCTATTTCTGCCATCGGCCCTGGCAAAGGGGGAAGCGCACTTATTTTGCCCTGGTACTCCAGGTCTCCCGGACAGAGTCCGCATACTGCCGGGGGGACATTTTTACCAGTTGGCTGAACCGCCGGGAGAAATACTGGGGGGAGCTGAAACCCAGACGGTCAGCGATCTCTGCCACCGTCAGGGTGTTTTCCCGCAGCAGGTATTTGGCCTCGTCAATCTTGAGTTGGGTGCAGCGCTCCATGATGCTGACACCGTAGACCCGCTTGAAAACGCCGGAGAGGTAGGTCTTTCCGTAACCCATGGCCCCCGTGATGTCCTCCAGGGAGAGGCGGCGGTAAAGATTTTCCTTCAAGAATTCCTGGATGCGGGCGGCGATGCAGTCGTCGAACCGGGCCTTGGGAGCGGCAGGGCCCTGGCAGCGACAGACATACTCCCGGCACAGCAGGATCAAAAGCTCCTCCAGCCGCATTTGAAGGATTTGCAGGCTGGCGAAGGGGGCATCCTGGCGGGCCTGGAGATGGTAATGGTCGATTTTGGACATGGGCAGGAAAAAGGCTGCCTCGCCTTCCTGGATGATGGCGTGGACAAGTCCCTTCATAGCGGTGCTGACAGGCAGTCCCCTGCCGGAGAGGGGGGACAGGGCCTCCCCCTCCCCCGTGAAGGAGACGATAAACACGTTGGAGGGCTTGGCGTCATCCGCCCTAATGCTGTGGAAGCGGTTGGGGGGCAGGAGGATCAGCTCTCCCCGGGAGAGTTGGTGCTCCGCCTCGCCGCATTGGATGAAGACGGTTCCCCGGTCCACATACATGATTTCCCAAAAATCGTGGCTTTCCCCCGGGTACTTGTAGTCCTTGCCGTACTCGAAGTAGTGTATGGTCACAAGCCCGGTGACGCGGATGGGGGAGTCCACCGGATGGGGAATATATGCTCTATCGTTCATAGGGAAGGCCTCTTTGCGAACAAAAAGATAAGTTCAATATAACATATCCCATTGGTGAAAGTCCAGGGGCAGTTTATAATTGGGGTCAAACAAGCTTTGGAGGAACCTTCCATGAAACAAACACTGACAGGCCGCTACTGTTTGCATCAGATGGCCTATTGGGCGTCGGCCGCGGGCGTCATCAGCTTCGCGTCGGCCTTTTTGCTGGAAAAGGGATTTGCGCCTTCCCAGGTGGGAATTTTGCTGGCCAGCGGCAACTTTTTGTCCTGCGGCCTGCAGCCGCTGCTGGCGGACCGGGCGGACCGGGCCGGAGGCAGCATCCTCATTCGCCTCACCGCCGGACTGACCCTTTTGTGCATGGCCTGTTTTGGAACCATCCAGCTTCTGCCGCTGCCCCAGTGGCTTTTCGGTGTATTGTTTCTGCTGGGTATCTTTACATTTGACGCCATGATGCCCCTGATGAACTCCATCAGCGTTTCCTACAACCGCAGCGGCCGCGCCATCAATTACGGCCTGTGCCGGGGCATCGGCTCCCTGGCCTTCTCCATGGCGGCACTGGTCATCGGGAAGGTCATGGCCCGTTTCGGCGGAGACTGGATGATTTGGATCGTAGTGGCGCTTCTGGCGGTGAACGTGGCCATCATTTTGGGCTATCCGGCGTTGGATCAAGCCGGAGTGGAGAAAAAACAGCAGGAATGCTGTTCCCTGGGGGTATTCATCCGCCGCTACCGGTGGTACTGTGTGTCCCTTCTGGGGGTAATGCTCCTGGCTATGTTCCATGCCATGACGGAGAACTACTTCATCGAGATCATGCGCCGCCTGGGAGGCGACAGCGGCAGCGTGGGGGTGGCGTTGTTCGTTGCGACCCTGGTGGAGATCCCGGTGATGGTGTACTTTGATAGGGTGCGCAAGCACATTTCCGATCACTGGCTTTTGAAGTGGGCGGGGCTTTCCTTCCTGCTCAAGTCCATCTTGCTGATGGCGGCCCCCAGTGTCACCGCCATCTATTTCATTGAGATCCTGCAGATGACTTCCTATGCCTTCCTCTCGCCCACCCAGCTTTACTATGCCAACGGCAAGATTGCCCAGGCGGACATGGTGAAGGGACAGGCCTTCATCACTGCCTCCTATACCCTGGGCTGCGCCCTTGGCAACCTGGCGGGGGGACAGCTTCTGCAGTTTTTCGGTGTGACCACAATGCTGGCCTGGGGGATCGTCATGGCCGCCGCCGGTACCCTGATCCTGTTCCTGACGGTGGATCGAAAGGACGCATTTATGGCTTGTTCGTGATCTCCCTTCCGGAGGGCGACTGTTTTCAAAAAAGGGGAGGGGACGGTTATGAAAAAGCGGTACTGGATAATGGGCGCCCTGCTGCTTTTGGCGGTGGTGCTGTGTCTGGCGGCAGGCAGCGGGAACATGGAGAAAAAGGTTCGGAAGGAATTCCTCCAGAACCGGGAGACGCTGTGCTCCGGGATGGAGGCTTACTTTGGGGGAAAAGGGGACTTGACCGATACCGGGAACTGGAAGGCCGTGAATCACTGGTCCGGCCGCCATGAGATGGTGGAGTATGTCACCGGCGCCAGAGGGGATACCTACTACGGGTTCTACTACTCACCTGACCGCGTCCCCCTGGCGTTTCAGAACGTGGATGTTTCTTTGGTTTGGGAAAAGGACAGATGGACCTGGAAAGGAGAGGGAGATAACAGCGGGTTCACAAAGCAGATGGAGGCGGAGTGGTACTACTTCGAGGCCTCCTTCTGAGAGGATGGAGCCTCATGGATCTCCTCTGCTGCCGGAAGGCCTGAATCAGGTGACCTGTCCTACCCAAGGATCAGCCCTGTATTTCCAGGGCGAGTGCCGCCAGGATTTCCGCCCCCAGGGGGATTACCCCTTCGTCCACGTCAAAGCGGCTGCTGTGGTGAGGGGCGGGGAGGGGCATTCCCAAAAGGAGCTCCGTAGCCTGTCCGCCCCGGCCATGCACGGCCCGCATCATAGTGGTGACATCCTCCCCGCCGCCAAAGGCGATGGAGGGCAGCACGGTCTCCACGCCCGGGAGAGTCTTCAGCAGTTCCGCTGTCCGGGCCGCCAGGGAGGCGTTACACACCGCACTCCCCGCCCCACCCATGAAGCGGGTCTCCAGGGTACAGCCGTAATCTCTGGCCGCCCCACGACAGATCTCCAGGGCCTCCTGTTCCACAGCGCTGTTTACCTCCGCCGTTTCGCCCCGGGTTTCGATGGCAAGGTGGGCCCGGGATGGGATGACGTTGCGGCCGCTTCCGGCGGTGAAGGTGCCTACATTCACCCGGGAAAGGGCAGTATGGCGGCTGGGGAGGTCCAGCAGCTCCAAAACCGCCCTGGCTCCCGCCGCCATGGCGTTTCGCCCCTGCTCCGGAGCGATGCCGGCGTGGGCGGGAACGCCGTGGAAGAGGACGTCGAACTTCGTGCTGGAGAGGAAACCCGTGCAGCTTGCCGCCACCGTGCCCACCTTCAGGTTGTGCATCCCCACATGGAGACCGAAGAGCACGTCGCAATCCGAGACCACCCCTGCCGCCGTCATGCTGGCAGCGCCCCGCAGACCTTCCTCCGCCGGTTGGAAGATGACCAGAACACGGCCGTGCAGGGACTTCCGCTTTGCCCAAAGGAGCTTTGCCGCACCTACGCCTATGGCGGCGTGGGCGTCGTGGCCGCAGGCGTGCATACAGCCCTCGTGGAGGGAGGCGAAGCCCTCCGCCGCCGGGAGGTGGTCAGCTTCCTGGGATTCCGATACATCGCAGCAGTCGATGTCCACCCGGAGGGCCACAGTCCCGCCCGGTAGCGCGCCCTGAATCTCCGCCACGCAGCCGGTAAAGCCGCCGCGCATGGGCATGAGGAGTTGGGGGTGGTCTGTCTCCGAAAGTGCCCGCTGATAGCAGCGCTCCAGCATCTCCGGGCCGGGCAGACCCTGCATCTGGGCCGGGGCATGAATGGCCCGCCCCCAGCGCACCGGGATACCCAGGGAGCACAGCTCTTCGATGATGCGGGCAGTGGTACGGAATTCCGTCCAGCCGGATTCCGGGAAGCGGTGAAGATCCCGCCGCAGCGCCACCAGCTCCCTTGCAAGTGCCTCCTCCATGGCCAGTCCTCCTTTGGGTGTTTCTTTCCGTCAGTATAGCATCTGCGGGAGGGAAAGAGAAGAAAAAAATTTTTTCGGTTTTTTGAAAAAAGGTGTTGACATTTGCTGCCTTATAGGCTTATAATAACGAAGTCGTCAAGTGAATAGAGACGCGCGAGTGGTGGAATTGGCAGACTCGCTAGATTCAGGTTCTAGTGTCCATTACGGACGTGCGGGTTCAAGTCCCGCCTCGCGCACCAGCTCGTCGCAAGCGCTATAGCGCTTGCGACGAGTTTTTTATGCTTCGCATCAAAAACTCATCCTGCGCTCATTCTGCTGCGGCTTCGCTTCCGGGGAATTTCAAATAAGCGGCGGAAACGAATTCCGCCTGCGCTGCCCCGGCGGCAGGCGGTGAGAGGATGTTCGCCGCCTTATCTTGAAAATCGCTTTTCCATTCCAACTTTTTTCAATAACGATTTGACTTTCCCTACCAATTTTCTTATAATAAAATGGTATTTGCCGAATCCCAAAGGAGGTGAAGCCATGACCTTTCAGCAGCTCACCTATGTGGTGGAGATCTCCCGCTGCGGCTCCATCAACAAGGCGGCCCACAAGCTTTTGCTGTCCCAGTCCGGCATCTCCACTGCGGTACGGGAACTGGAGGAGGAGCTGGGCATCCGCTTTTTCCTGCGCAGCAACCGGGGGGTGGAGTGTACCCCTGAGGGCAAGGAATTCATCAGCTACGCCATTTCCCTGCTGGAACAAAAGCAGCGCATTGAAAGCCTGTACGGAGAGGGGCGTTCTGCCGCCGCGCCCACCCGTTTTTCCGTTTCCACCCAGCGCTATCCCTTTACGGAGGATGCCTTTTTGCGTCTTCTCCCGGGCTCCGATCCCGGCTACCGCTTTTCCCTGCGGGAGGACGGCATGGACGCCGTCATCCAGGACGTGTTTGAGCGCCGGTCGGACGTGGGGGTAATCTCCATCACAGACCTGACGGAAAAGATGATCTGCCGCCTGCTGGACTCCCGGGAGCTTTCCTTTCAGGTCCTGGCTGCCGTGGATCCCTGCATTTACGTCCGGGCGGGCCATCCCCTGACCAAAAAGGCAAGCGTCGCGGAGGATGACCTGGCTCCCTACCCCTATGTCTCCTTTGAGCACACCCAGGGGGTGGCAGCGGATTTTTCCGAGGAGTACCAGATGGTCTCCATGAAGCGGCCCCAATGCTGCCTGAGCGTCAACAGCCGGGCTGTGATGATGGACATCCTGTCCCGGACAGACGCCTTTACCACCGGCAGCGGTCTTTTGACGAAGGAGTTTTCCCCGGAGGGTGTGGTAACCCTTCCCCTGGCGGACAAGGCCGCCATCCGCATTGGCTGCATCCTGCCGAAAAACGTCAGGCCCACGGCCGAGACGGAGCGCTTTATCACCCTTTTGCAGGAAGCCCTGGCGGACGCCATCCGCCATACCAAGGCGCTGCAAAGCGCCCTTGACGGCAAGGGCGCCTCATCTCCGTCCATTTGAAACCACGAGAAAAGGAGCTTTTAAAATGAATCTTTCCGATATCCTGAACCAGTCCCTTGGCGGTGTGACCCTGGGGGAGGTATTCTCCGCCCTGATCGCCTTGGTGGTCTGCCTTCTTGTGATCCGCATCCTGATGAAAATGGCCAACCGGATGATGGCCCACTCCCACCTGGACACGCGGGTGCAAAAGTACATCACCGGCGGCGTGAAGCTGGTGCTGTATGCCATTACCGCCATCATCGTGGTGGGGAGCCTTGGCATTGACATGACCTCCCTGGTGGCCCTCCTCTCCGTGGGCTCTCTGGGCATTACCCTGGCCGCTGAGGATATCCTGGGCAATATGGCCGGAGGCATCGTCATCCTTTCCACCCGTCCCTTTGACATCGGCGATTTTATTGAGGCCTCCGGCGTTTCCGGCACGGTGGATGAGATCAAGCTGAACCACACCAAGCTGCTCACTCCGGACGGACTGACCATCATGCTGCCCAACCGCGCCCTTTCCTCCTCCCAGGTGACCAACTACTCCGCCCTGGGCCGCCGCCGCATCGGCCAGAAGATCACCGCTTCCTACGATGCCCCCACCGAGTCCGTGTTTGCCGCCTGCCGGGAGGCCATCGCTGCTACGCCCCATATCCTGACGGATCCCGCCCCCGCCGTCCGCCTGACAAACTACGGCTCCAGTTCCATTGAGTACACCGTCTACTGCTGGACCAGTTGTGACGACTATTGGGACAGCTATTTCGCCCTGATGGAAAACCTGCGCACTGCCTTTGCAAAGAACAAGGTGGAGATGACCTATGACCACCTGAACATCCACGTTGTGGAAAAGTGAGCTCGAACAGGAAAGGAATCACGCTTATGAAAAACTTCCGTCCCGAAACCATTTGTGTCCAGGGGGGCTACACGCCCGGCAACGGTGAGCCCCGGCAGATCCCTATCGTCCAGTCCACCACCTTCAAGTACGCCACCAGCGAGGACATGGGCAAGCTCTTTGACCTGGAGGCCAATGGTTACTTCTACTCCCGCCTCCAGAATCCTACCTGCGACTATGTGGCTGCCAAGATCACCGCCCTTGAGGGGGGCACCGCCGGTATGCTGACCTCCTCCGGCCAGGCCGCCAACTTCTTTGCCCTGTTTAACCTGGCAAGCTGCGGCGACCATATCGTCTCCTCTTCCAGCATTTACGGCGGCACCTTCAACCTGCTGGACGTGACCATGCGGAAGATGGGCATTGAGGTGACCTTCGTGTCCCCCGACTGCACGGAGGAGGATCTTAACGCCGCTTTCCGTCCCAACACCAAGGCCGTTTTTGGTGAGACCATCGCAAACCCCGCCCTTACCGTGCTGGATATCGAGATGTTCGCCAGGGCGGCCCACGCCCACGGTGTGCCCCTGGTGGTGGACAACACCTTCGCCACCCCTGTGGGCTGCCGCCCCATGGAGTGGGGCGCGGATATCGTCACCCACTCCACCACCAAGTACATGGACGGCCACGGCGTGGCTGTGGGCGGCGCCATTGTGGATTCCGGCAACTTTGACTGGATGGCCCACGCGGAAAAGTTCCCCGGCCTGTGCACCCCGGACGAGAGCTACCACGGCATTACCTACGCCGAAAAATTCGGCAGGGAAGGGGCCTTCATCACCAAGGCTACCGCTCAGCTGATGCGGGACTTTGGCTGCACCCCCTCTCCCCAAAGCGCCTTCTACCTGAACCTGGGCCTGGAGAGCCTGCATGTGCGCATGGAGCGCCACTGCGAAAACGGCCAGGCCGTGGCCGAGTTCCTGGCGAACCATCCCAAGGTGGAGTGCGTCCACTACTGTGGCCTCTCCGGCGACCCCTACCATGAAAGGGCGAAAAAATATCTGCCCAAGGGGTCCTGCGGCGTGGTGTCCTTCGAGCTCAAGGGCGGCCGGAGCGCCGCGGAGCGCTTTATGAAGGCCCTGAAGCTGGCCGCCATCGAGACCCATGTGGCCGACGCCCGTACCTGCTGCCTCAATCCCGCCACCTCCACCCACCGCCAGATGAACGACGAGCAGCTCAAGGCTGCCGGCGTTCCCGCGGGTCTTGTGCGCATGAGCTGCGGCCTGGAGAGCAAGTACGACCTCATTGATGATATTGCACAGGCACTGGAGGCTGTTGAATAATGCCCATTAAGATCCCCAACCAACTGCCCGCAACCTCCACGCTGCAGTCGGAAAATATCTTTGTGATGACGGAGACCCGGGCCATGACCCAGGATATCCGCCCGCTGCAGATCCTGCTTTTGAACCTGATGCCCACCAAGGTGGACACGGAGACCCAGCTTGCCCGGGTTCTCGGCAACACGCCGCTGCAGATCGAGCTGGAGCTCATCGCCCCTGCCGGCCATGTCTCCAAGAATACCTCCCAGGCCCATATGCTGGCCTTTTACAAGACCTTCGACCAGGTGAAGGACCGCAACTTCGACGGCCTTGTCATCACCGGAGCGCCGGTGGAGCTGATGGACTTTGAGGAGGTGGACTACTGGGAGGAGCTGTGTGAGATCATGGAGTGGTCCAAGACCCACGCCCATTCCACGCTGCACATCTGCTGGGGCGCCCAGGCGGGCCTTTACTATCACTTCGGCATCCCCAAGCGGGAGCTGTCCCACAAACTCTTTGGCGTCTTCGAGCATACTGTGGAGGATCCCAATTACATCCTCTTCCGCGGCTTTGACGACAAGTTCTGGGTTCCCCATTCCCGCAACACCACCGTAAGCCGCGCCGACATCGAGGCCGTGCCGGGACTGAAGGTGCTGGCCTCTTCTCCCGAGGCAGGAGTCTACGCCGTCAAGACCGACCAGAGCCGCCAGGTCTTTTTGATGGGCCACGCGGAGTACGACCGGGATACCCTCAAGAAGGAATACCTGCGGGATGTGGCCGCCGGCATCGATATCCAACTGCCCCGGCACTACTTCCCCGGGGACGACCCCACGAAGGATCCTGTGGTCTCCTGGCGCTCCTGCGCCCATTTGCTGTATGCAAACTGGCTGAATTACTGCGTCTACCAGACCACCCCCTACGACATCCGGGGCATCCGGGAGGGCATCCGCACGGAAAGCGACTGAGCCAATACACAAAGGGGACGGCCATAGACTGTCCCCTTTTGCGTCTGGATCATATTGCCTTGATTCTGACAGGACTTTCTTATTCAACCCATCCGGGGATATGCCAAAGCCCGTTTCAACCAATATGCTCTGTTTTAAAGGGAAGGAAGAGGTTTTTGCTTGACACCCTTTTGAATTCCTGCTAATATAGTAAGGCATATTGGAATAGCGCGATGAACGGAAAGAGTAGCAGTCCACCCAATGGACAGAGAGGGCGCGTCAGCGGCTGGGAGCGTGCCTGCGGCGGGAACTGCGAAGTGCGTCCGGGAGCGCGGGGGATGTGGAAGCCCCCCGGTTGGCCCCGTCAACGGCCCCTTTGAGTGAGAAAAGAGAGTGGAACCGCGATTCGTCGCCTCTCGCACTTCGGTGCGGGAGGCGTTTTTATTTCCCCACCGTGAAAAGAAGGAGTAACCCCATGGCAAAGCGAGTATCCCGTCTGGGCGGGCTTCTGGCGGCTTATCAGCGCCGCGATCCCGCTGCCCGCAGTAAGCTGGAAATTTTCCTACTGTATCCGGGCGTCCACGCCATCATCTACCACCGCATCGCAAACTGGCTCTTCCGGCATCACTTCCGTTTCCTGGCCCGGTGCGTTTCCCAGTGGAACCGCTGCTGGACCGGCATTGAGATCCACCCCGGCGCTACCATCGGCCACCGGTTGGTCATCGACCACGGTATGGGCATCGTCATCGGCGAGACCGCCGAGATCGGCGACGACTGTCTCATTTACCAGGGCGCTACCCTGGGCGGCACAGGCAAGGACCAGGGCAAGCGCCACCCCACCATCGGCAACAACGTCCTCATCGGCTCCGGCGCCAAGGTGCTGGGCCCCTTCAAGGTGGGTGACAACGCCCGCATCGCCTCCGGCGCGGTGGTGCTGCGGGAAGTGCCTCCCAACTGCACCGCCGTGGGCGTTCCCGCCCACATCGCGCGGTTGGACGGTAAGCCTGTCTACTACGCAGACGATGTGGATCAGGTCAATGTGAAGGATCCTGTTCAGGATGACATCGTCAGCCTTGCCCAGCGCATCTGCCAGTTGGAGCAGCAGCTTAAACAAATGAAGGAGGAATCCTAAAATGTATCTGTACAATTCCGCGACCCATAAAAAAGAAGAATTCAAGACCCACACCCCCGGCCATGTGGAGATGTATACCTGCGGCCCCACGGTTTATCACTTCGCCCATATCGGCAACCTGCGCTCCTATATCATGGAGGACGTGCTGGAAAAATTCCTGCGCTATATCGGCTACGATGTGAACCGCGTTATGAACATCACCGATGTGGGCCATCTGACCTCCGATGCCGATGAGGGAGAGGATAAGATGCTCAAGGGCGCCAAGCGGGAGAATAAAAGCGTCATGGACATCGCCCGGTTCTACACCGATGCCTTTTTTACCGACTGCAAGAAGCTGAACATCAAGCGTCCCGATGTGGTGGAGCCCGCCACCAACTGCATTGACGATTATATCCGCATCGTTTCCACCCTGATCGACAAGGGCTATGCCTACCTGGCCGGCGGCAACGTGTATTTTGATTCCTCCAAGCTGGCCCGCTATTATGTGTTCAACGACCATGACGAGGAGGATCTGGCCGTGGGTGTCCGGGAAGGCGTGGAGGAGGACACCAACAAGCGCAATAAGAACGACTTTGTCCTCTGGTTCACCAAGTCCAAGTTTGAGGACCAGGCCCTCAAGTGGGAGTCCCCCTGGGGCGTGGGCTATCCCGGCTGGCACATCGAGTGCACCGGTATCTCCCTCAAGCATAACGGCGAGTATCTGGACCTCCACTGCGGCGGCGTGGACAACGCCTTCCCCCACCACACCAACGAGATCGCCCAGTCGGAGAGCTTCCTGGGCCATGAATGGTGCCCCCAGTGGTTCCATGTCCACCACCTGAATACCACCAGCGGCAAGATGAGCAAGTCCAAGGGCGAGTTTTTGACCGTCTCCCTGCTGGAGGAGAAGGGCTACGACCCCGTGGCTTACCGTTATTTCTGCCTCCAGAGCCACTACCGTAAGGCCCTGGTCTTCTCCTATGAGAATCTGGATAACGCCGCCGCGGCCTACAACAAGCTGGTGGGCCGCATCGCCGCTCTGAAGAACGAGGGCGAGGTGGATCAAGCCGTCTTCGCCGAATACCGGGAGAAGTTCATCAAGCAGATGAGCAACGACCTGAACACCTCCATGGGCGTCACAGCCCTGTTCGACGTCCTGAAGGCCAAGACCAACGACGCCACCAAGCTGGCTGTTCTGGCGGATTACGACCGGGTGCTGTCCTTGAGCCTGATGGAAAAGGCGGAGGAGCGCCGCGCGGAGCAGGCCAATGCCAAAACCGCTCAGACCGAATGCGGCTACACCGTCACGGGCGAGGGGGACGAGGCCATCGACGCCCTGGTGATGCAGCGCTACGAGGCCAAGAAGGCCAAAAACTTTGCCGAAGCCGACCGCATCCGGGACGAATTGAAGGCCCGGGGGATCGAGATCACTGACACCAAGGGCGGCGCAAGCTGGAAACGGGTATAACAGCAAACGGGACGGAATCCTTGGATTCCGTCCCGTTTCCTTATTTCTTCCGCATCAGGGCCGCGGCGAAGGCGGCGGCGCTCTGGCCGGCGATGAGGCCCTCACCCACGGCCTTGCTCACCTGCAAGGGGCCGCCGGTACAGTCCCCGGCGGCAAACAGCCCCGGGAGGTTGGTGGCCATTTTTCGGTCCACCTTTACAAAGTTCCCCTCCATGGAAATGCCAGGGAAGAGGTCCGTGGGAGCCATGGCGCTCCGCAGCAGAAACACCCCCTGAGCCTCCACGCTCTCGCCGCCCACGATGACCCGCTCCACCTGGTTTCCGCCCTGAATGACAAGGCTTTCAGGCCGGTGGAAGTAGGTCACATGGCAGCCGATCTGTGCCAGGAAGTCCGCCTCGCGGCGGGCGGAATCGCTGTAGCCTGCCACAACCACGCTTTTACCCCGGTAGAGCATTCCATCGCAGGTGGCGCAGTAGCTCACGCCCCGGCCCAGAAACTCCGCTTCGCCGGGGAACTTTTTCCCCCTCAGGATGCCGGAGGCCAGGACCATGGCTTTCGCGTTTTCCATCTCCGTGCCCACGGAGACATACCAGGTGCCCTCCAGGCGCATGGCGGAGACGGCGCGGCCTTCCAGAAAAGCCGCTCCCGCGTGCTCCGCGTGGCGGCGCATGGCGGTGAGAAGTTGGGCACCGGAAAGGCTGGGCATTCCCAGATGGTTGTCCACCTTTTCTGCCTGCCACAGGGGATTTTCCTCCAGGGGAGTGGAGACCACCAGGGCACTGCGGCCTCTGGCCCGTGCATTCAGGGCCGCGGAAAGGCCTGCGGGCCCACCGCCTAAGATCAAGATGTCATAAGCCAAGGTACAATCCTCCTTGCCGTGTTCCTTGGGTCCATTGTACCCGACCTGGGGGGAGGTTTCAATGCCTCTTTGGGTGGATTGGGAGAAAAATATCGGGAGGAGCGGATAAAAGCGGAACTTTTTCCCAGCCTTTGCGTCTATACAGGTAAAAAGCCGCGGTTGGAAGCGCGGAACAATGAAAAGGAGGACGACGCGATGAAAAGAAGATGGTTTGCACTGACCCTTGCACTTTTACTGGTGTTTGCCCTGACCGCCTGCGGTGCCGGGAGCGCCAAGGCGGAACTGGCCGCTGCTCCTGCCGCCTCCGCTCCTGCCGCCTCCGCTCCTGCCGGCGCAGAGGACGCCTATTACGGCGGGTACGGCGGGGAGATCTATGAAACGGATGAGGCTTCCGACAGCACTGCCGCCGCTGCCACCGGAGGACAAAAGCTCATCCGCACCGCCTCTTTGGAGCTGGAGACCACGGAATTTGAAGCCACCACCGCCGCGCTGGAGGACCTGGTGGGCAAAATGGGGGGCTACATGGAAAACAGCTCCGTCCATAACGGCCGCAGCGGCTACCGCTTCGCCAACTACACCGTCCGCGTCCCGGCGGAACGGTATGAGGAATTTTTGAACCAGGCCGGCGGGCTTTGCCATGAGACCTGGCGCTCTGCCTCCCAGGAGGACATCAGCGAGGTGTATTACGATACCCAGGGCCGCCTGAAGACCCAGCAGATCAAGCTGGAGCGGCTCCAGGAGCTTTTGACCCGGGCCGAGACTATGGAGGATATCATCACCATCGAGTCCGCCATCTCCGAGACGGAGCAGTACATCGACGACCTCTCCGGCACTCTGCGGCACTATGACGGAAAGGTGGACTACGCCACCATCGAGATCACCTTGAATGAGGTCTACAAGTATTCCAACACCGAGGAGGCACCCATGACCTTTGCCGGCCGTATGGGCAATTCTTTCGCCAGCGGCTGGAAGGCCTTCGTCAATACCCTGGAGGACCTTGCCGTGGCCCTGGCCTATAGCTGGATGTGGCTGGCGATCCTGGCGGTGGCGGCGTTCTTCGGCTTCCGGGTTGCCCGGAAGAAGCTGCGCTCCCGCCGGGGCATCTCTGCGGAAAAAAACGGTGACAATCAGCCGAAAAACTGATATCATATAAAAAGGGGTGGGTGCTGCCCGCCCCTTTTTCCATTTTGCAGCCAAGGAGGACGAGCCATGAAACTGACCTGGTTGGGCCACGCCTGCTTTGTATTGGAGCACGATGGCTACCGCATCGCCGCCGACCCCTATCTTCGGGTGGAAGACTACCCCCATATGCACACCCAGGCCCACGCCTATACCTGCAGCCACCAGCACCTGGATCATAACGGCCCGGAGCGGGTGGAGCTGCTGCCGGGGCGGGAAAGCCCCTTTGCCATCCGCACCGTGAAGGTCTTCCATGACGAGGCCGGCGGTGCGCTGCGGGGGGAAAACACCGTTCATATCTATACTGCCGGTGGATTCAGCGTTGCCCACATGGGGGATCTGGGCCACCAGCTCACCAAGGAGCAGGCGGAGGCCATCGGTCCCCTGGATGCCATCCTGATCCCTGTGGGCGGCTACTATACCGTGGACGCAAAGGGGGCCAAGGCCGTGTGCGACGCCCTGAAGCCCCGGGTGGTCATTCCCATGCACTACCGCCATGACGGCCACGGGCTTGCCGTGGTGGACGGGGTGGAGCCCTTCCTGGCCCTCTGGGATGAGGGGGAAATCCACCGGGTGGAGGGGAACACCATCCGGCTGACGAAGGAGATGGAGGGGGTATGGCTCCCCACTTACCAGGCGCCGTGACGGGTTCCCATTTTCGCCTCCCCTTTCCGGGAGGCGGTTTTTCTTGACAAATACCGTCGAACAGTTTACTATAGTGGTATAAATAACCAGTATATTGGCCGGTTTGGGGAGGGCGAGCCTATGGAGCTGAATCGCGCGGTGGGGGAGAACATCAAGCGCATCCGCAAGAGCAAGAAACTGAGTATGGAGCGCACGGCGGAGCTGTCCGGCGTGTCCCGCAGTATGCTGGGCCAGATCGAGCGGGGAGAGGCCAATCCCTCCGTGGCCATTCTGGGCCGCCTGGCCAGGGCGCTGAAGGTCCCGGCGGAGGTCCTTTTGGAGAACGATGATTTTGAGGCCCTGCTATCGGTGCGGGAGGTGGACACCAAACCAAAACGCCTGGATGCGGGCAAGGCGGTGCTGCGCCCCAGCTTTCCCTACGATGCGCGTACCCGCCTGGAAAGCTACTTCCTGGACCTTTACATTAGCGCCAAGTACGTCCCGGAGGCCTCTGTCCCCGGCTGCGTGTGCCATGCCACCGTTATCTCCGGCACCGTCAGCCTGGTCACTGACGGGGAGTCCTTCCAGCTTCTGGAACGGGACGCCCTGCGCTTTGCCGCCGACCGCCCCTACCGCTTTGAGAACATGACCAATTCCACGGGGCGGCTGCTGCTGGTCTACCAGTATTTGAAATGAGGAGAGATACCCATGCACATCCGAGCTGCGACCATGAAGGACCTTGCCGCCTTGACGGCCATTGAGGCGGCGTGCTTCCCGGCGGCGGAGGCCGCCGGGGCTGAGGATTTTGAAAAGCGCCTGGCCGTCTATCCCAACCATTTCTGGTTGTTGGAGGAGGAAGGGGAGATCATCTCCTTCGTGGACGGCATGGTCACCAATGAGCCGAACCTGCGGGACGAGATGTACGAAAACGCCGGACTGCACCGGGAGGACGGCGCCTGGCAGATGATTTTCGGTGTGAACACCCTGCCGGAGCACCGGAAAAAAGGCTGTGCAGGCCTTTTGATCCGGCAGGCCATCGCCGATGCCAGGGCCCAGGGCCGCAAGGGCCTGGTTTTGACCTGCAAAGACCGTCTGGTGCACTATTATGAGCGGTTCGGCTTCAAAAAGGAAGGCGTTTCCCAGTCCATCCACGGGGGCGTGGTGTGGTATGAGATGCGGCTTACCTTTTCCCGGTGAGACGTCTTCTTCAACCCTTTTGACACAAAAAAATCCACCCGTGAGGGTGGATTTTTTATCAGTGCAGATATTTCTTCAGCCGCCGGGAGAGAAGGACCGCCAGGGCCAGCTTGAGAAGATCCGGGACGATGTAGGGAATGACGCACATTCCCAGGGCTGCTCCCAGGCCGATGGGCTTGACGTTGGCAGTATACACCTGCACGAACCAGATGGTGCCGAAGGCATAGCAGCAGGCAAGCCCCACCACGCAGGCGGCGACAGAGACGGGCAGGGAGCTGCCGGCAAAATGGGTGACCGCCCAGAAAATGAGGGCTGTGGCCAGGAAGCCCAGAATATAGCCGCCGGTAACGCCCAGCAGGCTGCCCAGTCCCCCCTTGAAGCCCGCGAACACCGGCAGGCCCACCGCTCCCATGAGAAGGTAAACGAGGACGGCAAGGGTCCCCCGCCGTCCATCCAGAACCAGCAGGGCGAAAAATACTGCGAAGGTCTGCAGCGTGAAAGGCACCGCCGCAGGGATGGAAATCCAGGAGCACACCGTGATCAGAACGGCGGAGAGGGCAATATAGGTGAGATCCAGCGTCCGCAGACGGGGACGGGGGGTTTGGTTGGACATGACGTACCTCCTGTGTTTCTTTGATGGAACAAAGATAGCACGTCATGCCCGAGCTGTCAACTATTATTTGAACGATGGTTTACAACTAAGCAAAAAGCGAGTACAAGATGGATAATAGGTCAGAATTATACGGTTCGCAATCAAAAATGGAGCTGCAAACTCCGCTCCAGCAGGGCGGAGATGGTGTTGGCATGGCGGTATTCGTCGGCGCTCAGTTCCTGAAAGATACGCTGCAGGCATACGTCGGTGGTGCCATCCGCCGCGCGGGCGTAGTTGAAAGCGCCGCAGGCCTCCTCATGATAGCGCCGCCGCAGCGCCGGGCACCAGCGTTCCAGGGTGACGGCGCCGCAGGGGATGGTAGGCTGGTAGCACTGGCCGGTGATGAGATAGTACACCGCCGAAAGGCGTCTGGCATGGCCGCCCTCATCATCGGCGATGGTGCGCAGGGCCTGCCGTGCCCAGGCGGGGGCGCAGCGCAGCATGGTAAGATAGTACCGCCGGTCCTCCAGCTCCGCTTCGATAAAGCCCGTCAGAACCATGGTCATCTCCGCCGCGGCGCTGCCCATGCAGCAGGGGTTCCTCTCCGCTCCGGGGAGCTGGGCCTCCTGCCGGGCCTGGGCGGGGGTCATGGCGGCGGTGTCCGTGGTTTGAGCCGGGGATGTGCCTTCCGTGCCGCCCTCCTCCGGCGCGGGGCCCATGCCGGGGTAGGGCTCCATCTGGGGCGCCACCCGCTGCCAGACGCGGTCGTAGCGGCGGAAATCATAGTTTTCGGGTGTATGTAGGGTCTGTTCCATAGCATTCCCTCCCTTTCGCACCAGTCTATGCGGGCGGGAGGTCCCATGTGCGGAAAATGCCTCCCCCAAAACGGGGGAGGCATTCGGTTTATTTCGCGTATTCCACGACCTTGGTCTCACGCAGCACGTGGACCTTGATCTGACCGGGGTATTCCATCTCTTCTTCGATCTTTTTGGCAAGATCACGGGCCAGAATGACCATCTGGTCCTCGCTGACCTGCTCGGGTTTGACCATGACCCGCACTTCGCGGCCGGCCTGGATGGCGTAAGCCTTGTCAACGCCGGGATAGGAGCCGGTAATGGTCTCCAGCTGCTCCAGACGCTTGATGTAGTTTTCCAGATTCTCGCGGCGGGCGCCGGGACGGGCGGCGGAGATGGCGTCGGCGGCCTGGACCAGGCAGGCGACGATGGTTCTGGGCTCCACATCGTTGTGGTGGGCCTCGATGGCATGGATAATGTCGTCCCGCTCCTTGTACTTCCGGGCGAATTCCACGCCCAGGGCCACATGGGTGCCCTCCAGCTCATGGTCAACGGACTTGCCCAGGTCGTGGAGCAGGCCTGCGCGCTTGGCGGCCATCACGTCGGCCCCCAGTTCCGCGGCCATCATGCCGGCGATGTGGGAGACCTCGATGGAGTGCTGCAGCACATTCTGGCCGTAGCTGGTGCGGTAATGGAGGCGGCCCAGCATCTTCACAAGCTCGGGGTGTACGTTGCGCAGGCCGCATTCGAACACGGCGCGCTCGCCTTCGGCCTTGATGGTGGATTCCACCTCCCGGCGGGCCTTTTCCACCATCTCCTCGATGTGGGTGGGATGGATGCGGCCATCGGCGATGAGCTTTTCCAGAGCCAGGCGGGCGATCTCGCGGCGGACAGGCTCAAAGCAGGAAACGGTGATGGCTTCGGGGGTATCGTCAATGATCAGATCGACACCGGTCAGCGTCTCGATGGTGCGGATGTTGCGTCCCTCGCGGCCGATGATGCGGCCCTTCATCTCGTCATTGGGCAGGGGAACCACGCTGACGGTCATTTCGGCCACCTGGTCGGCGGCACAGCGCTGGATGGCCTGGGCCACCACTTCGCGGGCGCGGGCCTCGCACTCTTCCTTCATCCGGGACTCGACCTCTTTGATCTTGAGGGCGGTCTCGTGGGTCACCTCGGACTCCACCTGCTGGATGAGGTAGTTTTTGGCCTCCTCGGCGGTGAAGCCGGAGATGCGCTCCAGCATTTCGGTCTGGCTGCGCTTGATGACCTTGATCTCTTCCGTTTCCTTGTCAATGGCTGCGTGCTTCTGGTTCAGGGATTCTTCCCGCTTTTCGATGGCGTCGGTCTTGCGGTCGAGGGTTTCTTCCTTCTGCTGCAGGCGGTTTTCCTGCCGCTGCAGATCGGCTCTGCGGCTCTTTTCTTCCCTCTCATACTCGCTGCGGCTTTTCAGGATCTCTTCTTTGGCTTCCAGCAGGGCCTCGCGCTTTTTGGATTCAGCGCTCTTGATGGCCTCGTTGATGATGCGCTTACCTTCTTCTTCAGCGCTGGAGATTTCCTTTTCGGAAACATTTTTCCGGTAGCGATAACCGAGGGGGAAGCAGACCACGCCACCGACCAGCAGACCCAGAAGGGCTGCGATAAAGTAGTTCATGGCTGCGATTTCTCCTTTTCAATTCGGTGTGGGTGACTGGGTTCATAGAAAACGACCGGATGGCAACCCCTATGCCGCCCGATAATAATCCTTAACTATTTTAATCGCTGTAAGCGCCCCTGTCAAGAAAAAACCGCAAAAGGCTGTTTCTCTGGCGGGATTCTTATGCGAAGTCCGGTGCGTGCGGCTGCAGCGGTCTGGTATGTTAGATATTAAAAATAATCTGGTTAATAATAAAAACCTGTTAACAGGAAGGCGATACTGGTTTATAATAAATACCAGAAAATCAACCGGCCGGGAGGGATCACCATGGCAAGAAAGGTCATACAAGTCTCATTCAGCGAAAGTGAGTATGCTTTTTTGGAAAAACAGGCTGCCGATGAGGGGACGACCATTGCGCTTCATATCAAGAATAAGGTGTTGGAGGACACTGCGTACAAGAAATGGTTTGAGGAACTGGTCACGCGGGTATCCGGACTGAAAGAGGGAACTGCGTTCACAGTGAAGATGGTCCTTGCCACGGATTGGCCCAATATTGAGCGGGGGGTCAGGCTGGCCCTTGGCAGAGGCTTTTACAAGTATGTTAAGGCGGGAAAACTGAAATCTGTGTATGAGACACAGAAAGACAGTGCCAACGTACAGTGGTACAGGGTAGGAGGCGAAAACTAATGCTGTATTCCGTTGATTCGGGCAGATACGTTACAAGACTTCCGCACAAAACGGAGTTTGACCGCTGGATGAAACGTTTGTCCGCCGCCGATTATCAAAGGATTGTGGATGCGATCAACGAGAGAATAGACGCCAGTGACATCAATACCGCGGGTTGGATGCCGGGACACGATTGGACCGGCACGGTTTACGAACCGCTGTACGATGCTTGCGGAAAAAATGAAACGCAGTCCGGAATGTTCTTTGGGCTGATCGTTTTCAACACGTTGATGCGGCGGACCGATGGGGTTTGGGGCTTCGGCAAGTTCGAAAAGGACGGCGTTCCCATCTCCAGCATGACATA
>JAEDEN010000024.1 GCA_016293265.1 Oscillospiraceae bacterium
CAGAAAAGTTGTCCGGATGCAAGGCCCCTCTTGCAACCCTCCCCGTTTTTGGTTTATAATATGGATTTATCAAATCACACTTTACTTTGGGAGGGTTCCCCCATGATTGACAACAACGAAATGTTCCTTTTGAAGCTGGGCGAGGTGGTTTTGAAGGGCCTCAACCGCCGCTCTTTTGAGGACCGGCTCCTGGCCAATACCCGCCGCCGCATGAAGTCCTGCGGCAATTTCAATGTCTCCCTGCGCCAGAGCACCATTTACGTGGAACCGAAGGACGGCCAGTGCGACATGGAAGCCGCTTATGAGGCCTGCCGCCAAATCTTCGGCGTGGCCGCGGTGGCCCGGGCCGTGCCCTGCGAAAAGAGCGTGGAAGCCATCGTGGAGACCGCCAAGGCCTATCTTGCCGGGGAGTTCGCCGCCGCCCAGACCTTTAAGGTGGAGAGCAAGCGGGCGGACAAGGCCTTCCACCTCAACTCCATCCAGATCTCCCAGGCCGTAGGCGGGGAGCTGGCGGAGGCCTTCCCCAATGTGAGCGTGGATGTCCACAAACCGGACCTGACGGTATACGTGGAGATCCGGGAGCGGTTCGCCTACGTCCATGCCCCCTCCGTTCCCGGCGCCGGCGGATTGCCCGTGGGCACCGGCGGCCACGCGGTGAGCCTGCTCTCCGGCGGACTGGACTCCCCCGTCTCCTCCTGGATGATCGCCCGCCGGGGCGTGGAGCTGGAGATGGTCCACTTTGTCTCTCCCCCCTACACCTCCCAGCAGGCCCAGGACAAGGTCATTGAGCTGGCCCGCCTGCTGACGGCCTCCTGCGGGCGGATGATCGTCCACATCATCCCCTTCACCGAGATCCAGGAGGAGATCCGCAAAAACTGCCCCGAGGAGTTCTTCACCCTTATCATGCGCCGCTTCATGATGCGCCTGGCGGAGGCCGTTGCCAAAAAGGCCGGCGCCAAGGCCCTGGTCACCGGCGAATCCCTGGGCCAGGTGGCCAGCCAGACCATGCTGAGCCTGAACGTCACCGAGGCTGTCACTACCATGCCCGTCCTCCGGCCCCTCATCGGCATGGACAAGGTGGAGATCATCCGCCTGGCCCGCCGCATCGGGACCTACGATACCTCCATTCTCCCCTATGAGGACTGCTGCACCGTCTTCACCCCCCGCCATCCCTGCACCCGCCCGGTGCTGGCGGACATTGAGGCGGCGGAGGCCGCGCTGGATGTGGAGGGCCTGGTGAACAAGGCCCTGGAAGGCGAGACCTGGATCAGGGTCAAGCCCTGAGGCGGCGGCTTTCCCGTCATTGAACAGGGCGGGACCCGCCTGCCCAGTATCCTTATTATTTAAGAAGGTGTTCCTATGTCACACACCGCCGAGATCATTGCCGTGGGCACGGAGCTTCTTCTGGGCAACATCGCCAACACCAACGCCCAGGACATCTCCCAGGCCCTTTCCGGCCTTGGCATCAACGTTTACTACCACACCGTGGTGGGGGACAATCCCCAGCGGCTGCGGGACTGTCTGGAGACTGCCCGCAAACGGGCCGATATCATCATCACCACAGGAGGCCTTGGCCCCACCTACGACGATCTGACCAAGCAGACCATCTGCGCCGTCTTCGGCCGCCCGCTGGAGCTGCATCCGGATGTGGTGGAGGAGATCCGGGCCTTTTACGAGTCCGCCCTCCACGTCCCCATGCCGGAAAACAACGCCCGCCAGGGGGAGCTGCCCGTGGGGTGCGTCATGTTCGACAATCCGGTGGGCACTGCTCCCGGCTGCGCCTTTGAAGAGGGCGGCGTCCATATCCTGATGCTCCCCGGCCCTCCCAACGAGATGCGCACCATGCTGCGCCGCTGCGCGGTGCCCTACCTGAGGGGCCTTTCCCGGGAGACCATCGTCTCCCACGACATCATGGTCTTCGGCATGGGGGAGTCCAGCGTGGACGCGCTGCTGCGGGAAGAGATGTGCCGCATGAAAAACCCCACCCTTGCCACCTACGCCAAGCCCGGCGAGGTGCGCCTCCGGGCCACCGCCAAGGCGGAGAGCCCGGAGCGGGCCGAGGAGATGCTCTCCCCCGTGCTGGCCCGGGTCCAGGCCCTTCTGGGGGATGTGGTTTACGGCATTGACGTGGCCGACCTTGCCCAGGTCTGCCTGGGTCTGCTGAAGGAGCGGGGCATGACCTTCGCCACCGCCGAAAGCTGCACCGGCGGACGGGTGGCGGAGCGCATCACCGCCCTGCCCGGCGCCTCCGCCGTGTACCGCGGCGGCGTTGTGAGCTATTGGTCGGAGGTCAAGGCCGATGTACTGGGCGTTCCCCGGGAAATCCTGGAGCGCTGCGGCGCGGTGAGCGAGGAATGTGCCCGGGCCATGGCCGAGGGCGCCCGCCGCGTCACCGGCGCGGACATCGGTGTCTCCGTCACCGGGGTCGCCGGCCCCGACACCGACGAGCGGGGCACCCCCGTGGGCAGGGTCTACATCGGGCTTGCCACGCCCACCGGCACCTTCTGCCGCCGGACGGACCACGGCAGCCGCCGCCGGGACCGCATCCAGAACGTATCCGCCAACCACGCCTTCGATGTGATCCGCCGGTATCTCACAGGCCTGCCCATCGAATGACCGAGCCAAACAAAACGGACGGCTTTACGGCACGGAGGTTTTTGCAATTCTTATTCCCGTTCTATGGCAGGGCGGAAATGGTGCAGCCTGCGGGAGCTGTACAGCGGAACGCCGACTGCCAGAGCCAACCCAAGGCCGCTGGCCACATCCAGCACGGCGTGCTGCTTGATGAACAGGGTGGAACGGCCGATGAGGGCTGCCAGCACGGCAACGGCCCGCCGTATAGCAGGATGATGCCGCAGAGAGGGCGTTTTCCAAACCGCCCAGGCCGCGCCGATGGCACCCACCACATGCACAGAGGGGAATCCGTTTGTGTTGGTGTCGATGGCATACAGTCCAGCCACCAGACGGGTGAGGAGATTATCTCTGGGCATGACTGCCGGACGAAGGTCCTGGCCGTTAGGGAGCAACAGCCAGATGAGCTCGCTTAGGAAAAACGTGATGGCCAGAAACCGCATATACCGGCGAAAGCCCTCGCGCTCCTTCCACAGCAGCCACAGCCCTACCGCCACCAGCAGAAGATACCACAGGCAGCAGGGAATGACGAACCACTCGCAAAAGGGAATTTTTCCATCCAGCCAAGTCTGAGTCGGCCAATAGCCGGTGACCACTATACGTTCGATCACAAAGACGGGCAGCAGATACACCGGCAGCCATAAAACGCACTTTTGCTCCCCCAGGGGAAGCGGCGCAGAGCGTTGCGCAAGCTCCTCACCTCGTATCAGTAATTAACGGGTAGCATAGTATACTTGCCCGGTCGAATCTATGACAATTTGCAAATAATGTGCAAAAAAATAAAGGTGCCGCTGCTTTTGCAGCGGCACCGGGGAAAGTTTCAGCGTTCTTCACGGAAGTAGGGTAAGCCAAGGCTGGCAGGCGGCTGGTTTTCCCGCTTTTTCCGCAGGGAGATGGCGATGAGCACGGCGATCGTCACAAGATAGGGCAGCATCTTGAACAGCTCGATGGAATCCCGGCCCAGATTGGGGATAACCAGATAGATCCAGAACAAAAGGCCGAACAGGTAAGAGCCCCAAACAGCGTTGAGAGACCGCCAGGTGGCAAAGATGACCAGCGCCACGGCCAGCCAGCCCAGAGACTCGATGGTGCCGTCGTTGGCCCAGGTGCCCTTGATGTAGTCCATGGTGTAGTACAGACCGCCCAGGCCGGAGATACCGGCGCCCACACAGGTGGCCAGATACTTGTAGCGAGTGACGTTGATGCCTGCCGCGTCGGCAGTGGCGGGATTTTCACCCACGGCCCGGAGGTTCAAGCCCTTCCGGGTGCGGTTCAGGAACCAATGCATGGCGATGGCCACAATGATGGCCAGGTATACCATGAACCCGTAATTGAACAGCAGGGCACCCACGGCGCCGAGATTGGACAGGCCGGGGATGGTGGCCCGGTACACAGCGCTGGTGGTAGCCACGGAGATCTGGCCCACGCCGCCGGCCATGGTGTTGAGGCTGCCGCCGAAGAAGTTGGCCACACCGCCGCCGAAAATCGTCAGCGTCAAGCCGGTGACGTTCTGATTGGCCCGGAGGGTGATGGTCAGGAAGCTGTACAGCAGGCCGCCCAGGGCAGAAGCCAGGAAAGCGGCAATGAAGCTCAGCAGCAGGCAAATGACAGGGGAGGGGTCCGGGTTATTGAACTCATAGAAAAACGAGGCTGCCAGACCGGAGATGCCGCCCAGGTACATGATGCCGGGAACGCCCAGGTTCAGGTTGCCGGATTTCTCCGTCAAAATCTCTCCAATGGAGCCGTACATAATGACGGTGCCAAAGCAGACGGAGGACTGCAGCAGGCGGATCAATTGCGCAAGAGTCATTTGTGCTCGGCCTCCTTTCCGCTTCGCAGGATCACACGGTAATTGATGAAAAATTCGCTGCCGAGGATGAAGAACAAGATGATGCCGGTGATAATGTTGGAGGCGTAGTCATTCAGATTGAACTGGGAGGCAATCTGAATGGCGCCCTTTTGCAAAAATACCAGCAGCAGCGAAATGAGGATCATGACGAAGGTGTTGAACTGCGCCAGCCAGGCCACGATGATGGCGGTGAAGCCCCGGCCTCCGGCGGTGGAGGTGGAGATGGTGTGGCTGGAGCCGGCCACAGCGATGAAGCCGGCCAAGCCGCAGATGGCGCCGGAGATGGCCATGGTGCGGATGGTAACCTTTTTCACGCTGATGCCGGCGTAGCGGGCGGTGTTTTCGGAATCGCCCACCACGGTGATCTCATAGCCCTGCTTGGAGTATTTCAGGTAGATGTACATACCGATGGTCAGCGTCAACACCAAAATGACGTTGAGACCATAGGACTGGCCGAACACAGCGGGGAACCAGCCGGCCTTGGTGGACTGGTTGATGACGCCCACGGTGTTGGAGCCTTTGGGATTTTCCCACAGAGCCACGCAATAGCTGGTCAGCTGAATGGCCACATAGTTCATCATCAGGGTGAACAGCGTCTCATTGGTATTCCAAATGGCCTTGAAGGTGGCGGGGATCACGCCCCACAGGCAGCCGCCCAGGATGCTGGCCACCGCCATGAGCACCAGCAGCGCCGGTGTGGGGATGCTGGCGCCAAGGGCCCGCATGAAACCCGCGGTGATGATGCCGCCGACGAGCACCTGTCCCTCAGCGCCGATGTTCCAGAACTTCATCTTGAAGGCGGGGGCCAGACCAACGCCGATGCACAGCAGCATCATGGAGTCCCGGATGGTGACCCAGGAGCGCTTGGATGTGCCGAAGGCACCGTCGAAAATGGCCTCATATACCTCTACTGGATTCAGCTTGGTGACGGCGAAGATGAAGATGCCGCTGACGACCAAAGACAGCAGAACGGCCACGACGCGAATGGCATAGGCCTTGGGACGGGAGATGCCGTCCCGCTTGGCGATGCGGAGCAGAGGCTCCTTGGAGTTGTTCGCAGTACTCATGCCTTCTCACCCTCCTTTTTAAAGCGGGTCATCAGCAGGCCCACTTCTTCTTTCGTGGTGGTCCGGGCGTCCACAACGCCGCTGACCTGGCCGCCGCACAGCACCAGGATCCGGTCGCACAGCTCCAGCAGCACATCCAGATCCTCGCCGACATATACCACGGCCACACCCTTCATCTTCTGCTCCGTCAGCAGGTTGTATATGGTATAAGAGGTGTTGATGTCCAGACCGCGGACGGCATAGGCTGTCATGAGAACAGACGGCTCCTGGGCGATCTCACGGCCCACCAGAACCTTCTGCACATTTCCGCCGGACAGGCGCCGGACGGGGAAGGAAACGCTGGGTGTTACCACTTCCAGCTTCTGCATGACATCCTCAGCCAGGTGCTTGGGGGCCTTTCGGTCCGTAAATACGCCGTGGCCTTTCCGATAGCTGCGCAGCAGCATATTGCCGGTCATACCCAACGAGCCGACCAGGCCCATGCCCAGGCGGTCCTCCGGCACGAAGGCCAGGGAAACACCGGATTGCTTGATCTGCAGAGGCGTTTTGCCCACCAACTCAATGCCGGCCTTTTCCTCGGGATGGCCGATGGGGCGGTAGCGGATAGAGGCGCCGGGGGAGATGGGCTGCAAACCGGCGATAGACTCCAGCAGCTCCTTTTGGCCGGAGCCGGCAATGCCGGCGATACCCAGGATCTCTCCGCCCATGGCTGTGAAAGAAACGCCGTCCAACCGCTTGACGCCCATGGCGTCATACACCGTCAGACCCTGCACCTCCAGACGGGGGATAGGGTCCTTAGGCTCCGGGCGGTTAATATTCAGCGTGACGGCGCGGCCCACCATCATGTCTGTCAGTTTCTGGGGAGAGGTGTCGCTGGTGGCCACATCGCCGATGTACTGGCCTTTGCGCAGCACCGCCACCCGGTCGGACACATCCATGACCTCGTGGAGCTTGTGGGTGATGATGACCATGGCTTTCCCATCGGCCTTCATGTTGCGCATGACGTCAAAGAGACGGTCTGTTTCCTGGGGGGTCAGCACGGCGGTGGGCTCATCCAAAATCAGGATATCCGCACCCCGGTACAAAACCTTGACGATCTCCACCGTCTGCTTCTCGGAAACGGACATATCGTAGACCTTTTTGCCGGGATCAATGACGAAGCCGTATTTCTGGCAGATGTCGGTGATGCGGGCAGAGGCGGCCTTCAGGTCCAGCTTTCCCTCATCCTCCAGGCCCAGCACGATGTTTTCCGCTGCGGTGAACACATCCACCAGTTTAAAGTGCTGATGAATCATGCCGATGCCGCAGGCGAAGGCGTCTTTGGGGGAGGCGATGGTCACCGCTTTGCCGTTTACGCAGATCTCGCCCTCGTCGGGAAAGTAGATGCCGGCAAGCATATTCATGAGTGTGGTCTTGCCGCTGCCGTTCTCACCCAGCAGGGACAGGATCTCGCCCCGCCGGATCTCCATAGAGATGCGGTCGTTGGCTGTCACCTTGCCGAAGCGCTTTGTGATATTTTTTAATTGGACCGCTGCAACAGTTTCCAAAAAGACCATCCTTCCCGCCGTCATGGCATAAAGTGGGACGGCACCGGAAACATCCGGCACCCAAAGGGGATTATCTGTCAATAGTATATCATAAGCGGATTAGAATGTAAATTTATATTTGAACGGAGAACAAAAGACGGGACTGCCCAGAGGCAGTCCCGTCTTTGGAACCGAAGGGTTTAGTTGTTGTTCAGCTCGGTGATGCCGTCGATGCGCAGGCCGAAGTAAGGAGCGGAGCGGAGCACAGACTCCACAAAAGCGCCGCCCTCAACGGCCTCGCCAGCGTCGTTGACCCAGTCACCGTTGGTGTCCAGACCGAAGGCGGAGGTGACATGGCCATCGCCGTCCACCTGATAAGAGCCGTCAGCGGAGGGCTGGCAGGTGAACTTGGAGGTGTCGAACACCTTCAGGCTGCCGTCCTTGATGCCGGCCCAAGCGGCGTCCACAGCCTCCTGGGTGCCCTCGGCGCAGCTGCCGCCCAGGGGGGAGATCATAACAGCGCCGTCAGCGTAGCCGCAGGCAAAGTCGGTGGGCAGCTCCTCGCCGGCCATAAACTTCTCCAGCATATGCTTATACAGCACGGACCAGTTGTTCTGGGCAGAGGTCAAAGCAGCGTCGGGAGCCACGGACAGCATATCGATGTTGTAACCGACAGAGTAGGCAACAGTGCCCTTGTCCAGAGCTTCCTGAACAGCGGAGGGAGCGCCGGTGGAGTCAGCGTGCTGGCCGATGATGACGCAGCCGCGGGCGATCAGAGCGTTGGCGGTCTCAGCCTCCTTGGAGGGGTCATACCAGGAGTTGGTGTACTGCACGTCCATGTGAGCCTCGGGGACGATGGACTGGATGCCCAGCAGGAAAGCGGTGTAGCCGCAGACCACCTCGGCATAGGGATAGGCGCCCACATAGCCCACATAGGGATCGGAGACGGTACCGGCATCCATCAGCTCCTTGAGCTTCATGCCGGCCACCACGCCGGAGACGTAGCGGGACTCATAGGTATAGGGGAACATGTTCTTGTAGTTGCTCAGGCCGGAAGCGGCGGCCAGGTCACCGGTGCAGGCCACAAAGGTGACGTCGGGATACTCCTCGGCGGCAGCCTGCATATGCATCTGGTGGCCGTAGGAGTCGGAGAAGATGATGGTGCAGCCCTGCTCCGCCAGGTCAACGGCGGTATCCTGGCAGGTCTCATCCTCGGGAATGTTGTACTTCATGACGATCTGGGAGTCAGAGATCCCCAGCTCTTTGCAGGCAGTCTGCAGGCCCTCGATATGGGCGGCATCGTAGCCGGAGTTGATGTCGTGGACGCAGATCAGACCGACCTTCACTTCGGCGCTCTCCTCGGCGGGAGTCTCAGCGGGGGTTTCGGCAGGGGCGGGAGCCTCTTCTTTTTTCCCGCCGCAGGCGGCCAGGGCCAGGACCATGGTCAGGGCGAGAAGCATTGCAAGGAACTTCTTCATGTGCAAATCCTCCTTCATAAAATCAAATCCTCTGTTTTTCGCGCGTGGAATGACCTTATCTACTGCCATCATATAAGGTCACAGAGAAAAATTCAACCAGATTTTTGCTTTTCAGCCGGATGGAAGCAATAAAAATTTACGTGGAGGCGGCACGTTTTTCATGAAAAAGCACAAAGAGGTGGAAAGAGAACCAAAAAGGAGCGGGGTATCACCGCGCCCCTTTGGCAAAAACTTCTAAACAAGTGTTTACAGGGAAATGGAGGTGCCTGTCCGTCCCGCGATGCCGTCCCGCGCCTTTTCCAGCAGGGTGATGAGGGCCGTGCGCCCCGCTTTGGAGCAGGCGAAGGCCACGGCGGCCTGGACCTTGGGCAGCATGGAGCCGGGGGCGAACTGCCCTTCGGCGATATATCCCTCAGCTTCGGTGGGGGTGAGGCGGTCCAGCCATGCCATTACCAAGGAGCAGTTTGTAACTGTCATTGATGTTTTGAAACTGTCCAAGTACATGAAAAGCCCAACCAGCGTGGCAAGGCGAGGCCATACCAGCCGCATGGTAAAGGAAAAAGAAAACACAAATAAGCAGAAAAACACGCCATACCAAGCTTTTGAAGCTGGATATGGCGTGTTTTTTGTTGACCAACCCTGCCTGACAGATGCTCATTTCGTGTTATTTGGCTAACACTGTTTTACGAACACCTGCCATCACCGTCCGTTTTTCCTTTTTTGCGCCTTATGTAAGCGGCATGTACCTCCGGCGCGCAGCTCCCCTATCCCAGCGCCACATCCAGCACCATCATCACAAGAAAGCCTCCCACAAAACCGCAGGTGCCGCTGCGGCTCTGGGCCTGGGGCACCAATTCCTCCACCACCACATAGAGCATCGCTCCGGCGGCAAAGCTCAAAAGCCAGGGCATCAGCTGTTCCGCCGCCGCCGCGCAAAGCACCACCCCCACGCCGAACAGCGGCTCCACCGCGCCGGAGGCCACCCCCCGCCAGAAGGCCGGAGCCCTTCCCCGCCCCTCCTGCACCATGGGCAGGGCCACCGCCGCCCCCTCCGGGAAGTTCTGTAATCCGATGCCAAGGGCCAGGGCCACTGCCGCCGCCAGCCCCTCCCCCTTCGCCGCCAGGGCGAAGGCAAGGCCCACCGCCATTCCCTCTGGGATGTTGTGCAGGGTGATGGCCGTCATCAAAAGGGCGCTCTGCCGCCGGTCCCGGGCTGTTCCCCGGCGTTCGATGCGGGTAAGGCCCTCTTCGATCACCGCCAGAAACACCGCACCCGCCAGCATCCCCACCGCCGCCGGCAGCCATGCCGGGATCCCCAGGCACTCCGAGCGCTGGATGGCCGGCAGCAGCAAGCTCCACACCGACGCCGCCGTCATCACCCCCGCCGCAAAACCCAGCATGGCCCGCTGGGCATGGGACTTTGGTGCCTTGGGAAGGAAAAACACCAGCGCCGCCCCAAGGGCGGTCATCCCGAAGGTAAACAGCGTCCCCATGGCCGCCCATCGAAGGGATTGAAGCATTTCCATCCGCCTTTCCTCGTTTCGGGCGGGAACCCACCCGTACGCCAGTATAAGCGGTGCCGGTTTGTCCGGTGCGGCGGAAGTTTCCCCCTTATTCTTGTTTTCGCCGGGAAAGTATGCTATAAAGATAAGTAAAAAGAGCAGTTTCTTTCCGCTGTTTTTCTTATGGCGGAAAGGATTTCCTTTCAGAATATTCCCGGATTGTGAGGTATCTTTATGGCTTTTACGATTTTGAAGGGCACCATTCTCTCCGCCCCGACTCTGGGAGAGCTGGAAGCGGTGGAGGGCGGCTATCTGGTGGCGGAGGACGGCGTCATCCGCGGCGTGTACGAGACCCTGCCCGAAGCATACGCTTCGGAGCCGGTGGAGGACTGGGGCGACGCCCTGATCCTGCAGTCTTTTTCCGATATGCACCTCCATGCCCCCCAGTATCCCATGATGGGTATGGGGCTGGACCTTCCCCTGATGGACTGGCTCCAGACTTACACCTTCCCTCTGGAGGCAAACTACGCCGACACCGGCTATGCCCGGGCTGTCTACCGTCAACTGGCCCACGACCTGGTCGAAAACGGCACCACCCGGGTGTGCATCTTCTCCTCCCTCCACCGCCCCGCCACATTGATCCTGATGGAGGAGCTGGAACGGGCCGGCGTCAGCGGATATGTGGGTAAGGTGAACATGGACCGAAACGGCGGCGAGCATCTGCAGGAGACCACGGAGGAATCCATGGCCGAAACCCTGCAGTGGCTGGAGGAGTGCCAACGCTTCCAAACTGTCCGCCCCATCCTGACCCCCCGCTTCACCCCCTCCTGCACCGACCGGCTCATGGCCTTTCTGGGCAAACTGGCCGCGGAACGGGACCTTCCCATCCAGTCCCACCTGTCGGAAAACGACGCGGAGATCGAGACGGTCCTCAAGCTCTGCCCGGACTGCGGGCAGTACTGGGAGAGTTACGCCAAGCGGGGCCTTTGGACCAACCGCACCCTGATGGCCCATTGCGTCTGGTCGGATGAGCGGGAGCGCAAGGCCATGAAGGACGCGGGGGTGACAGTGGTTCATTGCGGGGACTCAAACTGGAACATCTGCTCCGGCACCGCGCCGGTGCGCAAGATGCTGGATGAGGGCTTGAAGGTGGTCCTGGGCAGCGACGTGGCCGGAGGCGACAACCTCTCCATGTTCCAGGCCGTGATCGCCGCCCTGCGGGCCTCCAAGGTGCGCTGCACCACAGACGGCTCCCCCTTCCTGACGGTGGCGGAGGCCTGGTATCTGGCCACCTCCGCCCCGGCGGACTTCTTCGGGGAAAAGCCCGGCTTCGCCCCCGGAAACCGCCTGGGCGCCATGGTTCTGGCAGACGACAAGGTGCTCTCCCCCCATCCCCTGAGCCCGGCCCAGCGGCTGGAGCGGGCGGTTTACCGCCGCCAGAAGAACGCCATCCGGGCGGTGTACAGCGGCGGCCGGAAGGTCTTCTCCGCCCAATAAGGCTGGAATTAAGATTGCTTTTTGTATATTATTACAGAATTTATACTCTTCGTAATTATACTGTGCCAAAAAAGGAGCCTTCCGGCTCCTTTTTTCTTTTCCATCCACCCTCAGAAGACCATGTGGATGACCCCCATGGTGACGCCAAGGGTAATGCCGCCGGCTACCAGCAGTCCCACAAAAATGGCGGGAATGGCGCTGCGCAGGCGGATATCCAGCAGGGCGGCCACCAGCGCGCCCGTCCAGGCGCCGGTTCCCGGCAGGGGGATTCCCACCAGGAGAACGAGGCCCGGCAGGCGGTATTTCTTCACCACGCGGCCCTTCAGGTGGGCCCGCTTTTCCAGGGCCACGATCCTGGGTCCCATGAGCTTCGTCTCCCGCAGCCAGTCAAAAATGCGGCGGATCAGCAGCAGGATAAAGGGGACGGGCACCAGATTCCCCAATACGGCGGTAAGATAGGCCACCGCGGGGGGCAGACCTGCCGCGATCCCAATAGGAATGGCGCCGCGCAGCTCTACCACCGGCACCATAGACACAAAAAAAGTAGCCGCGATCTCCCGCAGCATGGTCTCTAAGGGCATGGGAGTTCCTCCAAAATAATAATGCGATATTATTTTATCCGAATAGGGCCTATATTGCAAGGGCGGCAGGGCAATTCCATAAATTTTGGCGCGCCTTTTACGCCCTCTGCTCCGAAAAAAGGTCCTCCGGCATTTGCCGGAGGGCCTTTCGTGAGGAGCGGCTTATTCCAGATTCAGCTTGTGCTTCAAAAACCAGACGGTGACCCCGTAATAGACCGCTCCCACCAGGACGGAAACGGCGGTCAAACCCAGCATAGCCACGTGCAGGGTGGTCATGCCGCTCAAATTTACGGTGAAACCTCTGAATACATCCATCACACCCGTCCAATCCAGAAGGTTGCCGATGACGCCCATCAGGAACTCCAAGGCAAACTGCATCACAAAGAAGGCGCCCACAGAGAAAGCCATCTTGTGATTGGGGCGGCTGTGACCCACAGCCAGGGCGGCGTAGAATTCCAGGCACATGACGCAGCACCCCACAAAGCAGGCCAGCAAAAACTCCAGCACCAGGGCTGCGCTGTTGATGGCGTAATAAGTGGTGATCTCATGGAACAGGTCGGCCAGGCCCCGGAAGAACCACTTTACCGCGCCCTGCTCATAAGCCATGATGCAGCACGACAGGATCACCGCCAGGATCGTCAGCGCGAACCATACGGCGGAGGTGATGAGCTTGGCCCACACGTGCTGGTGGACGGAAACGGGCAGTGTCATCATCACGTAGCCCTCATCCTGCAGCAGGCTCTTGTAAAACCGCTGCACCATCACCACCACGCTCATGATGCACACGGCCGCCATGGCGATGGCGAAGGCCATAATCAAAAGGCCTCCCAAGAGGCTCACCAGGCCTTCTCCGCTTTCCAGAAGCTTCCGGGTGGAGAGGTTGGCGCCCACCGCCGTCACCAGCAGGATCAGATACAGGGGCAGCATCGTGCGCCCGGTGGCACGGAATTCGTGCTTCAACAGCTTTCTCAGCATTTGAACACCTCCCGAAACAGTTCGTCCACGCTCTTTCCCTGCTGGGCACGGATGTCGTCCACGGAGGACTGCAGCACCACGCGGCCCCGGTCCAGAAAGATCACATCATCCAGTACCCGCTCCACATCCGCAATGAGATGGGTGGAGATGATCACGGCGGCATCCGGCTCATAGTTGGAAATGATGGTGGTAAGGATGTAGTCCCGGGTGGCGGGGTCCACGCCACCGATGGGCTCATCCAGCAGATACAGCTTCGCCTTCCGGCTCATGGTGACGATGAGCTGCACCTTTTCCCGGGTGCCCTTGCTCATCTGGCGGATGCGCTGCTTGGGCTGGATCCCCAGGTGGGAAAGCATCTCCTCCGCCGCGCCCCGCCGGAAATCGGGATAGAAATCGCAGTAGAAGTCCAGAAGCTCCCCAGCTGTCATCCAAAGGGGCACGCTGGTGCGCTCGGGGAGATAGCTCACCAGGGCATGAGATTCCTTCCCCGGCGCCATGCCGCAGACGTCAATGGTCCCGGCGGTGGGGGTCAGCAGGCCGTTGGCCAGCTTGATCAGCGTGGTTTTTCCGCTGCCGTTGGGGCCAAGGAGCCCCACGATATGGCCCGGCTCCACGCTGAGCGTCACGCCATCCAGCGCTTTGGCAGAGCCGTAGCTTTTGCACAGGTCGCCGCATGCAAGAACTGTCATTGTTTTTCCTCCGTTTCCTGTCCCAACAGGGACATGATCTCCTCTTTCCGGTATCCCAGGCCCTCCATAGCCCTCAGAAAATTCCGGATGTGCTGCTCCGCAAGAGATCGTCTCGCCCCCCGGATCGCAGCCTCGTCCTCCGTGACGAAGCGTCCGGCGGTGCGCTGGCTGTACACCAGCCCGTCCCGCTCCAGCTCCGCCAGCGCCCGCTGCATGGTATTGGGATTGACGCCGGCCTCCGTCGCCAGATCCCGGACCGAAGGCAGCCGCTGTCCCGGAGGAATGTCCCCGGAGACGATGCCCACCTTGAGCTGTCCGATAAGCTGGGTGTAAATGGGGGCATCGTTGGAAAACTGCCACTGCATCCTGTCACCTCCGTTTGTACTTTTGTATTAGGCAATTAATACAATAACACAATTTTCCCAATTGTCAACCCCTTTTTAAAAATTTTTACCGGCGCAAAAAACAGCCCCGGTTCAAAGGAACCGGGGCCGAAATAAAGTCTTATTCTGAATACCGTTTGTCCAGGATGGCGATCACGTCGGCCAGGGCGTCATGGCAGACGTCGGAGACGATGGTTGCCCCGCACTGCCGCACCGCCTCCACGCAGTTGGCGGGGGCGAAGCCCTCTCTTGCGGCGGTAAGCATGGAGATGTCGTTGGTCTCATCCCCCACGCAGTAGACATGCTCCATGGAGATGCCCAGTCGGGCAGCCAGACGCCGCACCATACTGCCCTTGTCGGAGCCCCGGGCGGTCATTTCCAGCAGGTTCTGCCCCGAGAAAATGATCTCATACTCCCCGCTCCAGGGCTGGGAGACAAGGTAGACGCGGGCCTGCTCCAGGGTGGCATGGTCTCCCTCCAGCAAAAGCTTTCCCACGGGGCCGGGAATGTCCCGCAGGCTGCGGAATTCCTCCACGCCCGTGTGGGTCAGGTGCTGGTGGCGGCGGGTGATCTCATTGGGCTGCACGGCAGGGATGTCCAAGGCGTCGTTATAGGCCTCCGCCCCAAGGGCCGGCCAGCGGTCCAGAGCCTCCTGGGCCCGGGCCATGGCGGCGGCGTTGAGATAATTGGTCTCCAAATATTCCCCTGTGGCAAAGTCATAAAGGGCGGCGCCGTTATAAAGCACGGCGGGGGCATTCATGGGCAGCTCCCCGGCATGGCTTGCAAAGGCCGACAGGGCCCGGCCCGTCGCCACGGCGAAGCGGCCACCGTGGGCCGTAAAATAGCGCAGCGCCTCCAGCGTGGCCCCGCCGGGACGGGCTTCCTCGATCTCCCCCCGCATCACCGCACCGGTATTGACGATGGTGTTATCGTAATCACTTGCCAGCAATACGCCGGTAAATTTGGCCATGGAGGACCTCCTTTGCGAAATTGCCCCTTTTTGCAGGGGACGCTTCTCTTGCGGGGGCGGGCTCAGCCCGTTCCCGCGGATTTCCAACGGCGGGGCGTTTATTCCGCCTTGGGCGTGCCGCCCTCTCCGCCGGGCTTTTCACCCCGGCGGCGTCCGCCCCGGTAGTGGGGCCTGCGGCGGGGCTGACGCTCCCCCGCACCCTCGGCGCCCTGCTTTTCCTGCGTCTCCTGGGGTGCCGGCTTTTCCTCGCCTCTGGGCTTTTTGGGGGGACGGGGGCGCTGCTCCCCCTTCTTCTCGGGACGCTCCCCTTTTTCTACGGGTTTCTTTTCGCCCTTCCTCTCGCCCCGGCGGCGCTCAAGCTGCTTTTCGGCAGTTTTTTCCGGATTCTTGCCGGTGCCCTTCTCGGGGGCCTTTTCGGCCGTCTTTTTCTTTCCCCTCTTCTCGCCCCGCTTTTCCGCGGAGTGCTCGGTTACCAAGCCGCTTCGCTCCTCCGCGCCGGACTTGCCGCCCTTGCGGCTGCGGCGGACCCCCCGGTGGCGGGTGCGGCCCCCTTCGCTCTCCTCGCCCATCTTCTCCCGGACAGGCGCGTCCTCCAGAGCGGCATCCACATAGAAGGGCGTGGCCAGGATGGGCTGAATGAGGAGGTCGTCCTCCTTCTCCTCCACATACCGGGCAGGCCGCTCGGGGATCTCAATGCCCTCCCGGCTGCCTTTGCCGTTGCGCAGGACGCGGATCTCGCAATTGCGGTACTGCTTCAGGCTCTCCGGCGCACTGTCCAGGCTCACCTTCACCGTTTCCCTGAGCAGGTCGATGCTCTTGACGTTGCCGGGGCCATCGGGGGTCTGAACAAAGGATTCCGCCTTCGGCATCCGGCGGGCCGCATCCTCATAGGCATACTGCTCATACTTCAGGCAGCACATGAGGCGGCCGCAGGTGCCGGAGATCTTGGTGGGATTGAGGCTGAGGTTCTGAGTCTTGGCCATCTTGATGGACACGGGCATGAACCCGTCCAGAAATTCCGAGCAGCAGAAGGGCCGGCCGCAGATGCCCAGCCCGCCGATCATCTTGGCCTCGTCCCGGACGCCGATCTGGCGCAGCTCAATGCGGGCCCGGAACACAGAGGCAAGGTCCCGCACCAGCTCCCGGAAATCCACCCGCCCATCGGCGGTAAAATAAAAAACGATCTTGTTCCCGTCAAAGCCGATGGATACGTTCACCAGCTTCATCTCCAGCCCGTGGTCGGCGATCTTCTTCTCACAGATGTCGAAGGCCTCGCTCTCCCGCTTGCGGTTGTACTCCACGATATGGCGGTCATTTTCCGTGGCCATGCGCAGCACGGCGCACAGGGGCTTCACGATGGCGGAGTCCTCCACCTCGTGGTTGCCCTCGGTGCAGGTGGCGAACTCCGCCCCCTGGGCGGTCTCCACCACCACCTGTTCCCCCATCTTCACCTGAAGGCCCCGGGGGTCAAAATAATAATTCTTACATCCGCCCCGAAAGCGGACGCTGATCACTTCCGTCAAAGGATACCCTCCAATTCCGCGGCAAGGGCGCCCAAAACGTGGCCGGAGCCCACATTATAGACACACTCGCCATGATACTTCTGCAACAGTTCTATTGTGCGCATGATTTGTACTTTTGTCAAGTTTTTCGCAAGGAGTTCCGCCGTTTCCCCCCATTTTCCATCCCCACCGGAGCTGTAATGGAGCCTCAGGGCGGCGGTGAACAGCCGGCGGCACTCCTCCAGGAGGGCGGACAGGTCCTCCCGGGTGATCCGCTTTTTTTCCAGCCGCACCGCAAAGGACACCACGGCCCCCCGCTTTTTCCCCGCCACGGCGCGGCAGAGGGCCTCGGCCCCGGCAGAGGTCTCTTCTCCGGCATCTCCGCCGCGGCGGAGCTTCAGCTCGACACACCGGGAGCGCAGCGTGGTCAGCACCTCGGCGGCGCTTTCCGTGCAGAAGAGAAAGGCCGCGTAGGGCGGACCCTCCTCCACGATCTTGAGGAGCACGTTCTGGTCCTGTTCCGTCAGGAGCGAACAGTCCGGGAACAGGTAGACCTTGCGCTTGCCCTCGTTGGGGCGGATATAGGCGTCGGAGCGGATGGAGCGGATCACATCCACGGCGATGTTTTTATGGGCATCGTCCCGGACGGTGGTCACGTCGGGGTGGATTCCCGCCCGGACCTTGCGGCAGCTCCGGCACTCGCCGCAGGGACGGCCCCCTTCCGCCTCACACTCCATGGCGGCGGCGGCAAAACAGGCTACCGCCGGGCGGTCGGTCCCTCCGGTGATGAGGAGGGCGTGGGAAAGGGCATTTCGCTCCGCCGCGGCGCGCAGCAGCGCTTCCGCCTCGTTCTGGGCGGGCAGGTCAAATTTTTCCATGGCGGCGCTCCTTTCCGGTGCATTATCCGGTGCATTATGCATTAATCGATTTGCTTAATAGGAATAGTATATCATAGGGAGAAAGAAAAAGGAAGGAAAAATCACTTCCTGGGCGGAAACATCCCGGGGGAGCGCCTATGGAAAACGCTGTTTTCCATGGATTTGTCAATTAAATATCAAAAATACCGCCAAAGTTTTTGCTTTTATGTATTGTCTTTTTGTTAAAATACGATTATACTATTAGCGCTAATTTAAACGCTTTTCATCTTTTGAGGCGGTTTGGAGAGCAAATTTCCTGCCCTGTGCGGCAGTTACTAAAAAAACGGAGGAATGAACATGAGCAAAAAGTATTGTTATCTCTTCACCGAAGGCAACGCAAATATGCGTGAGCTGCTCGGCGGCAAGGGCGCAAACCTTGCTGAGATGACCAACATCGGCCTGCCCGTCCCCCAGGGCTTTACCATCACCACCGAAGCCTGCACCCAGTATTATGAGGATGGCCAGAAGATCAACGATGAGATCATGGCGGAGATCATGGAGTACATCACCAAGATGGAGGAGATCACCGGCAAGAAGTTCGGCGACCACGAGAACCCCCTGCTGGTCTCCGTCCGTTCCGGCGCCCGTGCCTCCATGCCCGGCATGATGGACACCATCCTGAACCTGGGCCTGAACGAGGACGTGGTGGAGGTTCTGTCCGCCAAGTCCGGCAACCCCCGCTGGGCCTGGGACTGCTATCGCCGCTTCATCCAGATGTACTCTGACGTTGTCATGGAAGTTGGCAAGAAATACTTTGAGCAGCTCATTGACGAGATGAAGGAAAAGAAGGGCGTCACCCAGGACGTGGAGCTGACTGCCGAGGACCTGAAGGAGCTGGCCGGCCAGTTCAAGGCTGAGTACAAGTCCAAGATCGGCCAGGACTTCCCCTCCGATCCCAAGGAGCAGCTGATGGGCGCCGTGAAGGCCGTCTTCCGCAGCTGGGATAACCCCCGCGCCAACGTCTACCGCCGCGACAACGACATCCCCTATTCCTGGGGCACTGCCGTCAACGTCCAGTCCATGGCCTTCGGCAACATGGGCGACGACTGCGGCACCGGCGTGGCCTTCACCCGTAACCCCGCCACCGGCGAGAAGAAGCTGATGGGCGAGTTCCTGACCAACGCCCAGGGCGAGGACGTGGTGGCCGGCGTCCGTACTCCCATGCCCATCGACCAGATGGCTGAGAAGTTCCCCGAGGCTTTCGCCCAGTTCCAGGCGGTCTGCAAGACCCTGGAGGACCACTACCGCGATATGCAGGACATGGAGTTCACCGTTGAGCACGGCAAGCTCTATATGCTGCAGACCCGTAACGGCAAGCGCACCGCCAAGGCCGCTTTGAAGATCGCCTGCGACCTGGTGGACGAGGGCATGATCTCTGAACAGCAGGCCGTTGCCATGATTGATCCCCGTAACCTGGATACCCTGCTGCATCCCCAGTTCGACGCCGAGGCCCTGAAGGCCACCGCCCCCATCGGCAAGGCTCTGCCCGCCTCTCCCGGCGCCGCCTGCGGCCGCATCGTCTTCACCGCTGAGGACGCCAAGGCCTGGGCCGAGCGCGGCGAGAAGGTGCTGCTGGTCCGCCTGGAGACCTCTCCCGAGGACATCGAGGGCATGAAGGCCGCCCAGGGCATCCTGACCGTCCGCGGCGGCATGACCTCCCACGCAGCCGTCGTTGCCCGCGGCATGGGCACCTGCTGCGTTTCCGGCTGCTCCGAGATCAAGATGGACGAGGAGAACAAGAAGTTCGAGCTGGCCGGCAAGACCTTCACCGAAGGCGACTGGATGAGCCTGGACGGCTCCACCGGCAACATCTATGACGGCGCCATCCCCACCGTGGATGCCACCATCGGCGGCGAGTTCGGCCGCATCATGGGCTGGGCCGATAAGTTCCGCCGCCTGCAGGTGCGCACCAACGCCGACACCCCCCATGACGCCGCCAAGGCCCGCAGCCTGGGCGCCCAGGGCATCGGCCTGTGCCGCACCGAGCATATGTTCTTCGACGCCGACCGTATCCCCGCCATCCGCGAGATGATCTGCTCCGACACCGTGGAGCAGCGTGAGAAGGCTCTGGCCAAGCTGGAGCCCATGCAGCAGGGCGACTTCGAGGGCATCTACGAGGCCATGGAGGGCTGCCCCGTCACCATCCGCTTCCTGGATCCCCCCCTGCACGAGTTCGTTCCCACCGAGGAGGCCGACATTGAGAAGCTGGCCGCCGACATGGGCAAGACCGTTGCCGACATCAAGGCCATCATCGCCTCCCTCCACGAGTTCAACCCCATGATGGGCCACCGCGGCTGCCGTCTGGCTGTCACCTATCCTGAGATTGCCGCCATGCAGACCCGCGCCGTCATCAAGGCTGCTCTGAACATCCAGGCCAAGCATCCCGACTGGAACATGGTCCCCGAGATCATGATCCCCCTGGTGGGCGAGGTCAAGGAGCTGGCTTACGTGAAGAAGGTCGTCGTTGAGACCGCCGATGCCATCATCGCCTCCGTGGGCAGCTCCATGAAGTACAAGGTCGGCACCATGATCGAGATCCCCCGCGCCGCCCTCACCGCCGATGAGATCGCCAAGCAGGCCGACTTCTTCTCCTTCGGCACCAACGACCTGACCCAGATGACCTTCGGCTTCTCCCGCGATGACGCCGGCAAGTTCCTGGGCGCCTACTATGACCGCAAGATCTACGAGAACGATCCCTTCGCCAAGCTGGACCAGAACGGCGTTGGCAAGCTGGTGGCCATGGCTGCCAAGCTGGGCCGCGAGGCCAACCCCGACCTGCACCTGGGCATCTGCGGCGAGCACGGCGGCGACCCCTCCTCCGTGGAGTTCTGCCACCGCGTGGGCCTGGACTATGTGTCCTGCTCTCCCTTCCGTGTACCCATCGCCCGTCTGGCCGCCGCTCAGGCCGCTATCAAAAATCCGAGGAATTAAAAGTTTCTCTACTTTGAGGGCATAAATTACACCCCCGATTCACATGAATCGGGGGTGTATCTTCTTGTTATACAATAAAATTTTTTTATTTACGCCAATACAGTAAGACCACTATCGTCCAAGAAAACCTGTGCGTCTCTGATTGCCTTGTCTACTTCTTCCTCGTTGACCTCATTCGTTGCAGTTTTACTCATGGTCTGGCGCACCAACTGGACTTTACACATATTATACAGCAATCCAACCAACAACACCGTATTTTCAGTCAGTTTCTTCTCTGTGTCTGAGTATTCGTTCCAATTGATCTTTCCGTTAATAACCACCAAGTCTCCCAGTTTCTCCAAATGGCGACGATATACACGGTCCACAGTACGCAAGGACTCCTCAAAACGTTCTTCTGCATTGCTCAACTTTTCCAGATAAATGCAGATTCCACGTATTTCCTCCTCGGCCCTCTTCATCTGCGCCCATGCTTCATCAGCTTTGTCCGACAGTTTGCTCCCAGTCACGTTGAAGATAATACCGCCGACCAAGATTCCAACTCCCAGCGTGGTCGCACCAAGAATCGTAGTTCCCAATGCCATTCCACCACCACCGGCGGCAAGCGCTCCACCACCCAGAGCAGCCAAAGTCGCATTGGTAGCGGCAGCTCCGCTTAAAGAAGCTATTGCCGTACCAGTAGAGGCAGTACCCAACGCCATAACAGCTGCGGTCGTTGCACCAGCCGCTGCGAATCCACCAGCAGTACCAACTGCGGCGCCGCCAAGTCCTCCCAGCAGAACGCCTGCGCCTACAGAAACCTGCTTCAGTTCCTCGCCATTATAGGCCGGAATATCCACATTTTCTTTGCTATAGGCTTTGAATTCAGGGCGATTTTGAATTCTTTCAAAAATGTCCGAAAACTTCTGGAAGCTATCCAAAATTTGAAGTTCAAGTTTACCAAGGCGATCCATGTCCTCGGTGGTTACCTTGTTTCGTGCTTCAAAACGGGCAATGTTGTCCTTGTGCTGTTTGTCCGCTAACTTCATGGTGTCATTTGCCTGCTTCATTTTAACTCCGCCGTGAATAGCACTTCCCGCACCAACAGCACCGGCAACAGCAGCAATTCCTCCTAAAATTAACGGTAATGGCATATTGATTCCTCCTATAATTTTTTCTTTTTTAGCTCACTGCACACTTGCAGATTTGCGTAATAGAACTCCTCTCTCGTCATAAAATCCTTAAAAAAACTATCATAGCTTTCATCGATTCGACACAGAAGAGGTCTAGAACGGTAAATGCTACACAGATTTCCAACTAGATATTTGCACACACCATCTCCACGATCTAAATCTTGATATAAATCAGACAGTTTTAAGTTACGGCAACATTCGCCACATTTATCACACGGAAACATTACTGAAACACCAGATGGGCACTTTTGTTGCTCATAAATGCATTGAAATCAGGGAAATCAGCCCATGGAAGCGGCAAATTTCTTGAGGCAAATGCTTGCTTCAAAGTTTGGTTCAGTTCATCCTCTGTCTGAATATCATCCAGTCTGCTTGCAATTGCCCGGAATGCTTCTCCTTCTTTTTCGAACTGGTCTAGGTCTATCTGCATTAACTGGGCCGCATACTGCTCAAAATACTTTGCCCATTCCCGGTAGTAATTTAGTTCGGTCTCTATCGTGTGAATATCGTTCAAGCGTTGAACCAATGTATTCATCAATTCGCTTCGATCCAGATACATAAGCAACGTGCAACTCATGATTCCTGTCACAAAAGCTCCGCAGAAGTTTTGAACAATGTCGCCCGTTTTCCCGAATGACCCAAGGGGAGTATGCGCTACCGCATCACTAACCAGAACACCAACCGTTACGCTTGCACCAACCGAAAGGACCTTTATTACCGCACGCATCCGATCTCCAAATTCATAGTCATCTGGATTGATGAACAGTACCTTTGCCGCTTCAACCAATGAGGTATAGGACTGACGGATAATCCTTACGCTGTTTTTTGCCGTTGTAAAAAAGATGTTGCACAAAGTCGTGGTGAGGCTGGACAACGCTCCAGCTACAGCACCATTAATAAATCGTGAAAAAAGCTCTGGATACTTTTCTTTTGAATTTTCATAGCCTTGGTTAATACCTCGAGCTATAGCTTCCAGATACTTTTTAAGTTCAGTCTCTTGCCTCTCTTCCAATTTTTGAAACTCATCTTTTACGGAAAACAACATCTCCGCAAAAACAAAGCCAAGCGCTTGGCGAACTCCCATTCGTAGACCGACATTTGTAGCTGCAAGAGTTAGGTCTGCTCGAAATTGAGGGCTTGTGTAGTACTTTTTTCTCAGTTTAGTTTCATATGACGCAACCGAAATTCTGTATTTTTGCATCAACCCAGCTTTAGTCCTACCATCCAGTTCAGGGTGAAGTTCTATATAGCGTGGAATATCTACAGGCTCTTTAAGGACATTTTGAATTTTATTCTTTGCATCAGATGATAGGTTTCTAGACGCAATAATATCATATATGTTTATTTTCCCATCTGAATTGGTGCCAATATTTTCAAGTGCAACAATGTCAGATTTTTCAAGCTTACTTTTCTTAACGACCTCTGCTACATTTACTAATAATTGATTATCGTCGCTAACTTTCCGCTTGACATTCTCGCTGAGCCCAGAACCTTTGCTAATAATAGCCAGAATGTCAACAACGCCATTTGCGCCCTTTTTTTGCGCAATGCTGCGTAACAAAGCTTGTTCATCTGCCGAAAACTCCGGATTTGCTTTGATGCATTTTTCAACATCTACGAGAACAGCACTTTCTTTTGTCGCCCCCATTGAAGAGTTCAATGAGGCACTTGTAAATACCAGGTTCTCAGGAGAGTTTGCCAAACCTTCACCGCTCAGTCCAGCCAAAACTCTTCCTGGATCGTTGCCAATGGTATGGGCAGTCAACACATGGTCTATGGATGCTTGTTTATCACTTTTCCCTTTCGCTGCACCTTTGCTGTAAAAATAAAGTTTTTCGCCTGTATAAGTATCTGTAATTGGCTCGCCGGTTTCCTGAAATTGCTTTTTCGCATTGTGCTTTGTAGCTTGATAGAGGGGATTTCTATCGTGGTATTGATCGTAATCATATTTCTCCCGATTTTTATACACCTTTTCGTTCAGCACATTTTTATATGTCATTTCAGGATCTTTGCCTATTTGACGAACATTGTGAATTGTGTCTACATCTCCACCGTGCCGATCCTTAACAATGAAATCCAGGCCAAACGAGGTGATTAGGCTCTCAACAAGCACTCTTTCATATTGTTGCAGCATGCTTTCAAGAATTGGATCGTTTGGGCTTGGGATGTACTCTTTGTCAAACGAAATGCTACTATTTACAGATTCCATTTTGTTCGTCTCCAATCAAAGCAATAGATTCTCCTTGACTCCTCAACCACATATCGACTCCCTTGCCAAACACTTCTGCTTCCACCGTCCATCCGTCCGCATCTTGCTCTATAATTTTCGCTGTGGGGAGTCTATCAAGCACTGCCTCAATGGATGGACCAGTGTACTTAAAGCGAATCTTTTGCAGCTTACCACCATACATGAACTGTACCCTTTTGCGGAATTCGCCCTCCTGGAAGCGCTCCCGGTAGGGCACCTGAAAATGCTCGTCCGTAATATGGAACCGCTGGATGCGATCTACCCGGTAAATCGTAGGAAACAGATCGTCCGGGTTCTCAAACTCTGTTTTTCGGTCAATATCCCTGATAAAAGCCACCAGATAGAAGTAATACTCAGAGAACATCAAGCCTACCGGCTCAATTGTCCGCTGAACGGTTTCTCTGCCCTTTAGCTTTTCATAGGTAATCTCTGTCACCAGATGCTTCTGAATTGCTTCTCCAAGCTCCCAGAGGCCATCCAACAAGCGTTTTCCGTGGTGCGGCTCAATGTAGAGATGCTTTTCATTTGCTAGCAAATCTACGACAGCTCGACGCTGCTCTGCTGGGACACAGCAGTTTACCAGCTTATCCAGAATGGGCAACATTTCATCCCGATGCATAGAGCGGCTCTCCAGCAGGATTTTGCACACCGCTAGCACCTCACTGTTGCTGAGATGGGCATTATCCCGTTCAATCAGTCGGTAGACTTTCTGCCGAGCATCATAAATTATCTCCCCCGGTGGAGTCTGATTTGCAAAAAAACAGCGCAAATCTTCAATGTCACGTTGAAGGCTGCGCTCGTTGACACCAAAGCGGTCAGCGGCAGCCTTTTTCTGTACTCCAACTCCTTTGATGAAGTCTTGATACAGATACAGCAACCTCGCACTTTTCTCGGTTTCCATATGTATCCCTCCTGCCAATCAGTATATACTATGGCATAGACAGGATTTGTCCATTTGAGTAAAAATGAATATTTCCAAAAAAATTATACTCTGAAAGTTCTCTTTTTTCAACCCTTAAAGTTCTCGTGTCGTGACCCTAGCAGTTTATTTATGGAAATAACCTGTGGCGTTAAACTGATTTATTATCACCACAGGAGGTTTCCCTTATGGATTGGAGAGCGATTGGGAAGAGAATCCGACAGCAACGGGAGTATATGGGGCTTACCCGTGAACAATTTGCTGAGCAGATCGACGTAACGCCAAAATTCTGTTCAGATATTGAAGCTGGTGTTAAGGGAATGTCCGTCCCCACCCTCTGCCGAATTGCCAAGGTACTCCGTCTATCTACTGATTACATTCTATGGGGCAAATCCGAGCAGGACAATCCAGATTCCGTCATGATGGTACTGGAAAACTGCACTGAGAGAGAACGTTTATATGCCGAGCAACTACTAAAAATTTTTGTGGCTGCGATGAATAGTAGTGACGATTAGGTTTGGTTTTTTGGAAAAGCGGAGTGAAACTCACTCCGCTTTTTTACTATACTCGCGCATGTGATAAGCATAACCATACTGATCCCCACCAATTTTGGCCGCTGTTTCAAACCATTTCTCCGCCTCTTCCCCTCCATGTGCAGTGTAGTAAAGGTTTACCATCTCCAGGGAATAGTTATCCCGGTGCATAGCTGCCTTGCGATACCAGTGAATGGCCTCCTCAACATTTCGTTTCGTACCATGACCGTAGTAGTAGCAGTTCCCAAGCATTCTTTGCGCACGGACATCATATGGCGCTGCGGTTTTATATGCTTCAAATGCTTTGTTTTTATCTACCGGAACACCTAAACCGAAATAATAGAAGTCTCCATATGTCTGTATCGTCAGTACTGCCTGGTAATATCGCTCAAATGCCTTTGATACGTCTCTTTCCACACCTATTCCAAAGTAATAGCAATCTGCAAGCATTTGTTCCGCAATACAATCACCATGTTTTGTTGCCTGATTATACCAGTAGACGGCTTTTTCAAAATCAACTTCCACGCCAGCCCCATAAAAATAACAGTTTCCAAGCATTTGCTGGGCATGGTCATCTCCTATAAATTGATTGGCTGCTTTTTGATACCACTGAACAGCCTCTTCCCAATTTTCGTTTACGCCGATTCCAAAATAATAGTAATCACCCAACCTGGATTGAGAAAAAGCAACCGTATCTGATTTTTGATACCACTGGAATGCTTTTGCTGAATCACGCTCAACACCGTACCCCCAATAGTATCGCTCTGCCAAAGAGTGTTGAGCACCGTTTTCTCCCCGTTCCGCCGCTTTCAAAGTCCATTCGAACCCTTCCTCTGGGTCTTCTTCACAGCAAAAACTTCCAAGAAGTTCCATAGCATTGGAATTGCCATGCTCTGCCGCAACTTTAAACCAACGATATACATTTTCCTCATCCTCGAACACGTCATACAAAAATCCAATTTTCACTCCATAATTTGGATCTTTTTCCGTTACCAACTTAAAATATTCTTCCGCCTTAT
>JAEDEN010000098.1 GCA_016293265.1 Oscillospiraceae bacterium
CCACGTAGTCCTCCTCGTCCACCACGTTCTTCTGGACGAACATCTTCAGGGTCTGGTGGTCCTCGTCCACGTCCACGATGACGTTTTCAACGCCCTCGTGGTCCCGCTTGTAGGCGGTGGTGATGGCCTGGATGATCTTGTCCATCATGAAGGACTGGGGGATATTGCGCTCCTTTTCCAGCATGGCCAGGGCGGCGAAGATCTCCGCGCTGTTCATGCCGGCGGGCTCTTTTTGCTTTTTGCCTCTCATGGGTTGTTCTCCTTTATTCAATTTCAATACGGCTTTTTCAAAAGCGTTTGGCAACCGGGTAAAAAGGGGGCTCTCTTAAAACTCCACCCGCAGGCGGACCAGGGCGGTGTCCTTTTTGGGGAAGGTCATCTCCTTGCCCCCGGCGGTGATGGTGACGTCGCCGCTTTCCCCGTCGTAGGCGGTCAGTGTACCGGCGAACTCCTTGCTCCCGTTTTGGGCGCGGTAGAGCTTTACCAGGACGGGGCTGCCCATGAAGCGCTGGAAATCGCCGGGGCGCTTGAGTGCCCGCTCGGCGCCGGCGGAGCCTACCTCCAGGGTGTAGCTGCCCTCAATGGGGTCCGCCTCGTCCAGAAGGTCCGAGAGCTTGCGGGAGATGGCCTCGCAGTCCAGAATGTCCACGCCGCCCTCCTTGTCCAGCAGGACCCGCAGATACCAGGTGCCCGCCTCCTTTACATACTCTACGTCCCAGAGCTGGCAGCCCTGCTCGGCGATGGCCGGAGCGGCAAGCTCGGCGGTCAGTTCGGTGATCTTTTTCATGAAAAGCTCCCTTCCTTGCTTATCTGAAAATGGCTAACAAAAAGAGCGGGTGCCATGACCCACTCCTTAGCTTACACATTCTAACATATGCACTATAGCACACAGCGGTGGAAAGCGCAAGCCTTTTTTGGGATTTTCCGCCGCAAAACAGGAAAAATCCAAAGGAAAACCGGCCAAAACCGCCTATTTTGACCGCCGGCGGTGCGCGGGGAGGCCATCGGCGCCCACAGATATGGCGGAACGGTTGCAAAAGAAGAAAAAAAGGGGTATAGTGAAGAAAACATCCGCAACCGCGGCGTTCAAAAAGGAGGATGGGATATGAAGGTCTCTCTGGTCATCATGGCGGCGGGTCTGGGCTCCCGGTATGGAGGCAGCAAACAGGTGGACGGCGTGGGCCCCCACGGCGAGATTTTGATGGAATATGCCATCCATGACGCGCTGCGGGCGGGCTTCAACAAAGTGGTGTTCATCATCAAGCCGGAGATGCAGGAGATGGTGGAGGAGCTTTGCGGGAACTATCTTGCCCGGCGGAAGACCCCCGAGGGGGAGGCGGTGGAGGTGGCCTACGCCTACCAGGACTTCTCCTCCCTGCCGGAGTGGTATGAGATGCCCGCCGGGCGTACCAAGCCCTACGGCACCGTTCACGCCCTGCTGTGCGCCAAGGAGGCGGTGCGGGAGCCCTTCTGCGTTATCAACGCCGATGACTATTACGGCATCGACGCCTACCGCACCATCTATGAGGAGCTTTGCCGCCTGCCCCAGGCGGGCCGGGGCACCATGGTGGGGTATCTGCTGAAAAATACCGCCAGCCTGTACGGTACCGTCAGCCGTGGGCTCTGCACCGTGGAGGAGGGCCGCCTGGCCTCTGTGGCGGAGACCAAGGAGATCCGCCTCTTTGCCGACGGCTCCCTCAAGGATATGCGGCGGGACGTGTCCCTGGACCCCGAGACACCGGTGTCCATGAATTACTGGGGCTTCATGCCCTCCATCTTCCCCGCCATGGAGGCTTATTTTGAGGAGTTCCTCCGCTCCGGCGAGGGGAAGGAGCTGAAGTCCGAGTGCCTGCTGCCCGTCATGGTGGACGAGCTGACCCGGAGGGGGGAGCTGGAGGTGTCTGTGCTCCACTCCGCCGACAAGTGGTTCGGCATGACCTACCGGGAGGACCGGGAGGCGGTGGCCGGCGAGCTTCAAAAGCTGCACGCCTGGGGGCTTTACCCCGAGACGCTGCGGGAATAAGGGAAAACGAGTGTTTCGAGCCGCCCTGTGGAAGACCACGGGGCGGCTTTTTGCGGCGGTCAGCCCTGCTTGCGGGGCAGGAGCAGGCTCACGCCGGAAAAAAGCAGGTAGACGCCGAAGGGTTTGCGCAGCACCTCCGTGTCCAGGGCGGTCGCAAGCCACGCGCCCCCAAGGGCCGCCGCCACGGCCAGGGGGATGGCGGCGCGCAGGGTGGGGCCGTCCAGATACCCGTTTTTGGCGTGGCAGAAGAGGGCACTGGCGGCGGTGGGGAGAAAGAACAGGAGGTTCACGCCCTGGGCGGTCCGCTGGTCCACCCCCAGAAAAAGGGTCATCACCAAAAGCAGCAGGGTGCCGCCGCCCACGCCCCAGGCGGAGAGGATCCCGCAGCCCAGGCCGCAGAGGAAGGGGATAAAAAAGTCCGTCACAGCAGATACTTCACCCCCGCGTAAAAGAGAAAGGCGGCAAACAGCCACTTGAGGAAGCCGGCGGAGACGCGGCCGTAGAGCCTGCCGCCCAGAAAGCCTCCCGCCGCGCCCCCCAGCAGGTAGGGGAGGGCCTCCCGGAGGGACACGCCGCCCCGGAGCCAGTACACGGCGGCGGAGACCAGGCATACCGGGAAGATGACCCCCACGCAGCTTGCAAAGAGCTTTTGCCGGTCAAGGCCGCCCCAGCGGGAGAGAATGGGAACGAAGACCATGCCGCCGCCCCCGCCGAACAGGCCGTTGGCCAGGCCCGCCATAGCTCCCGCGATCCGGGCGGGAAGAGAATGCTTCATGCCGCCACCTCCTATGTAGCGCCGGGGCAGTTGCCCCGGCGGGGAAGTCCTGCGGCCTCGTTACTTGAGCTTGAAGCTCTCGCAGTCGGTGCACTTGACCTCGGTGGGGTTGGCCTCGTGGGTACCCACCTGGATGGAGTTCAGGCCGCAGTAGTCGGAATCCTGGCAGTGGTGGGCGCAGTTGTTGACGGTGCACTTGATGCTCTGGTTGGGGGTGCACTCGCAGCCGCCGTTGGTGCAGTCCTTCATCATAAGAACGCTCCTCCTCAAAAAGATGATGTTGGCTTTCGCCGGTAGGTAGTGTGCGCAGGAAGCGGCGGCTTATGCAAGGCTCCTTCAGCCTCCGGATGTCCCGCGCCCCCTGTCCGCCTTCAGGATCACCAGGGCATACCCGGCGGAAACGGCCGTCAATGCCGCGGCGGTCAGCAGGTCACAGCGCATTGTCCCCTCAACGGCAAAGGCGCTGAGGGAATTGACCGCGCTGTGCGTGGCAATGCAGGGGACAAGGCTTTTCCCTTTATAGAAAATGACCGTAAACAAAAAGCCAACGGCGCAGGCATAGCAGACCTGTAAAAGGGTGGAAAAGACCTCTGCCCCGTTCAGCAGGTTCACGATATGTCCCAGACCGAAGGTGACGCTTGAGATCAGAATTGCCTGGTTCACATTCTCCCTGCACAGGGCCTGAAACAGCAAGCCCCTGAAAATGACCTCTTCCAGAAAGCCGGCGCAAAGCATACTGGCAACATACAGCACGGTCTCCGCCGCGGAAAACCGGAAGGTAAAGCCGTTCCAGAGATTTACGCTGGCGATGACGGCCAGGGGGATAAAATAGAGATAGCGCCCCATATCCCCCCTGAAGGGGCAAAGACCGTACTTTTCCGCCAGGCCGTTCTTCCTGATCCAACCCCAGAGAAGAAGGCTCAGCAGGATGCACAGCGGGGCCGTAACGCTTTTCGCCATGCCCAGCCCTTCGGAAATGCCATCGGCGGCACTGAGGGATGCGATGTATAAGGCGATCCACGCCAGGGAAAACAAAAGCTCATTTTTCTGATACAGACGGTTCATTCCTTCCCCTCCTTAAAGCGTACAGCGCCCCGGCAAATACATGTTCCATGTGTGCTGAAACGGCCTGTTCGCCGGTGTGAATATCGCTGATATATGCACCGCGGTACAGGTCCGCCCTTTCGCAGGCCGCTTTTTCCAGCTCACCCATTGTTTTGAAGTGGTACATCACGGGCTGCATGGAGCATCCCAGCTTTTGGGAGACCCGCCGTGCGTTGATCTTCCCGGCTCCTTCCGCCCGTGGGACCTCAAAGGCGGCCTCCGCGATCATATCTTTTGTGATTTTGGCCCTCGGCGGCAAAAAAATCCCTCCCTCTCATTATAACTTATGTGATATTACTATTACAATATCCGCTTCAGGTAAAGTCAACAGCCGCCTCCCGGCAAGAAAAAACGGACGCTCCGGCGTCCGTTTTCATATGGGGCGTGGGTCATCCGATGCCCAGCAGGATGTGGGCGAACTGGAAATACACCAGCAGGGAAATGGCGTCCACAATGGTGGTGATGAAGGGGGAGGCCATGACGGCGGGGTCGAAGCCCACCTTTTCGGCCAGGATGGGCAGAGCGCAGCCCACCAGCTTTGCCGCAAGGACGGTGCCCACCAGGGTGGCGCACACCACCAGGGCCACCATGGGCGTGACGGTGGGGTTTGAAAGGAGCCAGCGGTCCACCAGCATCATTTTCACGAAATTGGCGGCGGCCAGTGCCAGGCCGCAGACCAGGGCCACCCGGAGCTCCTTCCAGATCACCTGAAACAGATCGGAGAAGCGGATCTCGTCCAGGGACAGCGCGCGGATGATGGCGGTGGAGGCCTGGGTGCCGGAGTTGCCGCCGGTGCCGGAGAGCATGGGAATGTAGCTGGTCAGGATGGCGCAGGCCACAAGGGATTTTTCAAAGTGGGTCAGGATCATGCCGGTAAAGGTGGCCGAGAGCATCAGCATCATCAGCCAGGGGGTGCGGGCCTTCCAGGTCTCAAAAACGCCGGTTTTGAGGTAGGGCTTGTCGGAGGGCAGCATAGCCGCCATCTTCTCGATATCCTCGGTGGTCTCCTCCTGCAAAACGTCGATGGCGTCGTCAACGGTGACGATGCCCACCAGGCGGCCCTCCGTATCCACCACGGGCAGGGCCAGGAAGTCGTATTTGCTCAGGGCCTGGGCGGTGGTCTCCTGGTCGT
>JAEDEN010000099.1 GCA_016293265.1 Oscillospiraceae bacterium
TGCCGGAGGCCCATGTGACGGCTCATATTCTGCGGCACACCTATATTACCCGCCTCTTTGAAGCAGGACTGGATATTAAGGAAGTGCAGTATTTGGCGGGACACAGCACGGTGGATATGACCTTGCGTGTCTATACCCACTATGACCGCCGCTCCCGTGAGGCGCAGACCGCTGAGAAGGTACGGAACGCTTTGAGAACCTCCTGATTTTGTTCAATTGTTGCAAATTTGCAACAATCGACCTCTTTGCAAAGGTGGCTGACCTGTCGGAGGTATATGTGATCTCTGATGGAAACAGAAAAAGCCCCCAATCCATTGCGGTACAAGGGATTGAAGCACTCGAAAAATTTGCAACACTTTTGCAACAAAGGCATGAAAAAAGGCCGGATTTTGCCGCAAATTACGGCAAACCCAGCCGATGCCCATTTCCAGTTTTAGGATGCAAAAAACCTCCCAAAGCCTTGCGGCTCTAGGAGGTTATCTGGTGGACGGTACAGGACTCGAACCTGTGACCCCCTGCACGTCAAGCAGGTGCTCTAGCCAGCTGAGCTAACCGTCCGTATTTTCCGCTTCCGGTGCGGAACAAGTGTTATCATACACGATGGTTTCCCTTTTGTCAACACTTTTCTTGAATTTTTCATTTTTTTTTGGTATTCTCTCTTCAGTAAGATTTGGAGGGTGAAATTATGAAGCGTGTTGCACTCATCACCGGGTCTTCCCGGGGCATTGGCCGGGCCATCGCGTCGGAGCTGGCGGGGGAGGGCTGGGCCGTGTGCATCAACTACCTGACCCGGCGGGACGCGGCGGAAAGCCTGCTGGAGGAGCTGCGTGGCCGGGGCTGCATGGCCATCGCCTGCCAGGCCGACGTTGCGGACCGGGCGCAGGTGGCCGCCATGGTCCGGAGGGCGGAACGGGAGCTGGGGCCGGTGCGCCTCCTGGTGAACAATGCCGGGATCTCCTTCCAGGGCCTCTTTCAGGACACGGAGGACAGCGCCTGGGCCCGGATGCTGGATGTGAACCTCACCGGCTGCCGCAACGCCGCCGTGGAGGTCCTGCCGGGAATGCTCCGGGAAAAGGCGGGGTGCATCGTAAACATCTCCTCTATGTGGGGCCTCCGGGGGGCAAGCTGTGAGGTGGCCTACGCCTGCACCAAGGCGGCCCTGGTGGGCCTGACCCGGTCCCTGGCGCTGGAGCTGGCCCCCTCCGGCATCCGGGTGAACTGCGTGGCGCCGGGCTGTATCGAAACGGACATGGTCCGCGTCCTGGGGGAGGAGACCCGTGCCATGCTGGTGGAGGAAACCCCCATCGGCCGCCTGGGCCGGCCGGAGGACATCGCCCACGCCGTGGCCTTCCTGGCCTCCGACAAGGCCGGATTCATTACCGGCCAGGTCCTCACCGCCGACGGCGGCTTCACCGTGTGAGGCGGGAAAGGGAATTTCTCCCTTTCCCGCCTTTTGCATACAAAGCTGTTGACAATGGTGGACCTTTCCGATAAAATAAACCAGATATGAGTGAGCGCATAATAGGAAAGGAGATCGAAGCATGAGTCTGCTGCTGAAAGGCGGTACGGTCTATACCGGACAGGGATTCCTGCAAACGGATGTCGCGGTTGACGAAGGCCGTATTGTTTCCATTTCTCCCTCCGCCGCCGGTGAGGGGGATTCCGTCATTGAATTGCATAATTGCTTGATTGTTCCAGGTTTCGTCGATGTCCATGTTCATCTTCGGGAGCCTGGTTTTTCTTATAAGGAGACCATTTACTCCGGCACGGCGGCAGCCGCTGCCGGCGGCTACACCGCCGTCTGCGCCATGCCCAACCTGAAGCCCGTGCCGGACAGCCCGGAGAACCTGGCCCCGGAGCTTGAGGCCATCCGCAAGCACGCCAGGGTCCGTGTCTATCCCTACGGAGCCATCACCCGGGGCGAAAGGGGAGAGGAGCTGGCGGACCTTGCCGGCATGGCCGGAGAAGTCTGCGGCTTTTCCGACGACGGCCGGGGCGTTCAGAATGCCGGGATGATGAAACGGGCCATGGCCAGGGCCAGGGAGCTGGGCAAGCCCATTGTTGCCCACTGTGAGGATGAATCCCTCCTCCCCTCCGGCTGGGCCATCCACGACGGCGCCTTCTGCCGCAGCCTGGGACTGGTGGGCAACCCGCCGGAGAGCGAATGGAAGCAGGTGGAGCGGGACATAGCCCTGGTACGGGAGACCGGCTGCCGCTATCATGTCTGCCATGTCTCCACCAAGGAAAGCGTGGCCCTTCTCCGGGCCGCCAAGGCCGAGGGCCTGGCCGTTACCTGCGAAACCGGCCCCCACTACCTGGTCCTCACCGATGAAGAGCTGGAGGACGACGGACGCTTCAAGATGAATCCCCCCATCCGTACCGCCGCTGACCGGGACGCCCTGGTCGCAGGGCTTTTGGACGGTACGGTGGACTGCATCGCCACCGACCACGCCCCCCACTCCGCCGAAGAGAAGGGCCGCGGCCTTGCAGGGAGCCTCAACGGCATCGTGGGCCTGGAGACCGCCTTCCCTGTCCTCTACACCCAACTGGTGGAAACCGGCATTGTGCCGCTGGAGGTCATTTTGAAGGCCCTGTGCGTGAATCCCCGCCGCATCTTCGGCCTGGAGGGGGGCACCATCGAAGCAGGGGCCGTGGCGGATCTGGCCGTTCTGGACCTGAACCGCCCCCATGTGATCGACCCCGCGTCCTTCCGCTCCCTGGGGCGGGCCACACCCTTCGCCGGGTGGGGCGTCAGCGCTGGAGTGGCTATGACCATCTGCGGCGGCGAGATCGTCTACGCCGACCTGCAGAGTAAGGAGGAGAGCTTGTGAAGCATGTGACCTATACCGTGGAAAGCTCCCGGCAGCTCACCGGGGACGTTTTTGAGGTGGTCCTCACCGGGGATACCTCTGCCATTACCGTGCCGGGCCAGTTTGTGAACCTGGACCTGCCCGGCTTCTTCCTCCGCCGTCCCATCTCTGTGTGCGACTGGGAGGAGGGACGGCTGACGCTGCTGGTGAAGGTTGCGGGCAGGGGCACCGAGCTGCTGGTGCACCTGGCTCCCGGCACCCGGCTGGATACCCTCAGCGGCCTCGGCAACGGCTTTGACGCCGCGCTGGCCGGGGAGAATCCCATTCTGGTGGGGGGCGGCATCGGCATCGCCCCCATCTACGGCCTTGCCCGCCGCATGAAGGAGCGCGCCCCCCTGGTGGCCCTGGGCTTCCGCAGCGCCTCTGACGCCTTCTATCTGGAGGAATTCAAGGCCCTGGGCTGCCGGGTGCTGGTGGCCACCGAGGACGGGAGCCTTGGGGTCAAGGGCTTTGTCACCGACCTGGTGAAAAGCGCCCCGGAGCGGGACTATATCCTCACCTGCGGCCCCCTGCCCATGCTGAAGGCCCTCCATGGCCTGCCCCAGCTCAAGGGCGGCCAGTTCAGCTTTGAGGCCCGCATGGGCTGCGGCTTCGGCGCCTGCGTGGGCTGCACCATCCCCACCAGGGACGGGTATAAGCGGGTCTGCAAGGACGGCCCCATCCTGATGAAGGAGGAGATCGTATGGTGAATTTAAGCGTGAACCTGGCGGGTGTGGAGCTGAAAAACCCGGTGATCCCCGCCTCCGGCACCTTTGGCTTTGGCCGGGAGTATGCCGAATTGTATGATATCAATATCCTGGGCAGCTTTTCCTGGAAGGGCACCACCCGGGACCCCCGCCTGGGCAATCCCCAGCCCCGCATCGCCGAGATGACCGGCGGGATGCTCAACGCCGTGGGCCTCCAGAATCCCGGCATGGACGCGGTGATCCGTGAGGAGGTGCCCAACATCGCCAGGATCTTCTCTGGCCCCGTTATCGCCAACGTGGGGGGCTTTTCCCTGGAGGAGTATGCCGACAACTGCCGCAAGCTCAATGACGTGGAGCAGGTCAAGCTCCTGGAGGTGAATATCTCCTGCCCCAATGTCCACGCCGGAGGCAGGAACTTCGGCTGCGACCCCAGGGCCGCGGCGGAGGTGACGGCGGCCGTGAAGGCCGTGACGGACAAGCCGGTGTTCATGAAGCTCACCCCCAACGTCACCGACATCGCCGAGATCGCCAAGGCCTGCGAGGATGCCGGCGCTGACGGCCTGTGCCTCATCAACACCCTTCTGGGGATGCGCATCGACCTGAAGACGAAGCGGCCCCTCCTTGCCAACCGCACCGGCGGTGTCTCCGGCCCTGCCGTGTTCCCCGTGGCCCTGCGGATGGTGTGGGACGTGTACGAGGCGGTGAAGATCCCCATCATCGGCTGCGGCGGCGTCAGCAGCGCCGAGGACGTGGCGGAGATGATGCTGGCGGGCGCTGCGGCGGTGGAAGTGGGCGCCGCCAATCTGAAGGACCCCTTTGCCTGCAAGACCATTGTGGAAACGCTCCCCGCCGTGTGCGCACGGCTGGGGGTTGCCAATATCAAAGATTTAACAGGAGGAGCACACCGATGAGTGCAAAAGACGTGATTATCGCCCTGGACTTCCCCACTAAGGAGGAGACCCTTGCGTTCCTGGACCGGTTCCCCGCCGGGGAGAAGCCCTTTGTGAAGATCGGCATGGAGCTGTTCTATGCCGAAGGACCCGCCGTTGTACGGGAGATCAAGGCCCGGGGCCACAAGATCTTCCTGGATTTGAAGCTCCATGACATCCCTAACACCGTCAGCCGGGCCATGGCGGTGCTGAGCCGCCTGGATGTGGATATGGTGAACCTCCACGCCGCCGGCGCGGGGGAGATGATGCGGGGCGCCCTGAAGGGCCTGACCCGGCCCGACGGCACCCGCCCCATCCTCATCGCCGTCACCCAGCTCACCTCCACCGACGCCCAGGCCCTGAAAAATGAGCTGCTCATTGATGTCCCCATGGCCGAGACCGTCATGTCCTACGCCAAAAACGCCGCCGACTGCGGGCTGGACGGCGTGGTGTGCTCTCCCCTGGAGGCCGCGCTGGTGAAGGAGCGCTGCGG
>JAEDEN010000025.1 GCA_016293265.1 Oscillospiraceae bacterium
TAGAAAAAGCCACATGAAACCGTCTTAACAAATGATGATTCAAAATGAGATGCCAACCCTGTCCCCACCATGCAAAGTAAAATTTCCAGCTTGCATACTCACGTGGCATATACCCTGACCTTTGACACCAACGGCGGCAGCAAGATCGATAGTGTGTCTAAGGCCAGCGGTGCCACCATTGACCTGACCGGATATGTTCCCGCCAGAGCCGGATACGATTTTAACGGCTGGTACTCCGACGCAAAGCTGACCGACAAGATCACCTCTGTTCAGCTGACCAAGAACATGACGGTCTATGCCAAGTGGACGGAAAAGGGGTGCGAAAACCCGTTCACTGATGTGGCCGACGATGCCTACTATGCCGACGCCGTGATCTGGGCCGTAGGCGAGGGCATCACCTCCGGTACCACTGCCACCACCTTCAGCCCCAACACCGACTGCACCCGCGCCCAGATCGTAACCTTCCTCTGGCGCTGTATGGGCAAGTAATTGAAACACACAAAGCAGTGGGGAGGACACATCCATCGACAGCTTTATCTCTGGATTTGAGATGGCATGACAGCTCTCCATGGAACTGAATTACTATGAAAAAGAGCGCTCAGTCTCTCGCTGTACGGCGAAGCGATTGGGCGCTCTTTCCATGCCCGGAAAGGAAGATATAAAATGAAGAAACGAATTATCACTGCCGTGACATCGGTCTGGTGTACGAACTGCCGCAGAGCATGGCCGAGGCTGTGGCAGAAGATATAGCCGATAAGGTCGCATAACCTGAAAAGGGAGGCTGTGCCGAAACACAGCCTCCCTTTTCAGAAGCAAAATATTAACTTATATGGGTAGGTTCACAAATTGTCCCCATGAAACTCCGGAGAATGGGCGGCATTTCTTTTTATTCCCCGGGCAGCTCCGCGATGGCCTCGATCTCCACCCTGCAGCCCTTATTCAGCTCCTTGATGGGAATGGTGACCCGGGCAGGCTTGTGGCTGCCGAAATATTGGGCGTAGGCCACATTCACCGGATCCCAGTCCTCATTGGAGACAATATACACGCGGCACATGACCACATTCTCCCTGCCGCAGCCGGCGGCGGCAAGGATGGAGTCCAGCTTTTTCAGGGCAAAGGCGGCCTCCGCCTCCACGCCTCCCGCCGCCGGAAGGCCGGTGGCGGGGTCCAGGGAGGTCTGGCCGGAAATGTAGACAGTCCTGCCGCTGATGACGGCGGGGGTGTAGTGGCCTCTGGGTGTGGCTCCGTAAGAGAATTTCATAGTGCGACCTCCTGAAATTTTTTGAACTGGTCCATGCCGATATTGCCGCCCGAGAGGAAAAAGACCACCTTTTCCTCCGGTTTGACCTTCAGCTTTCCCTGCAGCACCGCGCCGATGGTCTGGCAGGAGGTGATCTCCGCCAGGATTTTGCCCTGGGTGAGCAGCAGCTTCGTGGCCTTCAGGATATATTCCTCATCCACGGTGACGATCTCATCCACATACTTCCGGACAATGGGATAGTTCCGCTCACCAGGGCAGAGGGTCTGGGTGCCGTCTGCAACGGAGGCGGAATCGCTGGGCAGCTTTACCCGGTGGCCGGCGGCAAAGCTCTTCGTGTAGCGGCACACATTGGTAGGCTCCACGCCGATGACGCGGATCTTGGGGTTTGTCTCCTTCACGGCGGTGGAAATACCGCCGATGAGCCCGCCGCCGCCAATCGGCACCACGATGGTGTCCACCTCCGGGAGCTGCGCCATGATCTCAAGGCCCGCCGTGCCCTGGCCCGCCATCAGCTCATAGTCGTCAAAGGGGGAGATGAGGGTGCAGCCCCGCTGGTCCCGGATGCGCTCCGCCACGGCATAGCGCTCCGCGGGGGCGCTGAACACCACCTCCGCGCCGTAACCCCGGATTCCCTCCACCTTCACCGCGGGGGCGGTGTCCGGCAGGACGATGCAGGCGGAGACCCCCAGGCGCTTGGCGGCATAGGCGGTGGCCTTGCCGTGGTTTCCCGAAGACGCGGTGACCACACCCTTTTCCAAAGCCTCCTTCGGCAGGGTCAAAAGGCGGTTGGTAGCCCCCCGGAGCTTGAAGGAGTTGGTTTTTTGCAGATTCTCCATCTTCACATGGGCCTGGCAGCCCAAAATCTCATCCAGGGCGCGGACATGGGGCAGCGGCGTTTCGTAAAGATAGGGTGCGATGCGCTCCTGCGCCTGACGGATCATCTCAAGAGTCAGCATAAGAGTCCCTCCCGGTTGTTTGATGGATTCATTATACCGTTTCCGGCCGCGAAAGTAAAGGGCGGCCCAAGGCCGCCCCGGCGTGTAAAAAAGGATTCTCCGGGACGCTCAAAACGTCTCGTACCTGGTGGTCTCCCGCTCCATGGGGATATCCGGGCGGGCGGATTCCAGGCAATCCAGGATGGTATTGGCGTCCTTCAGGTTCTCCAGCACGAACTCCTGGTAGAATTCCCCGTCATAGAAAATGCGGACCTTCACCACGGGGAGCGCCTTGCCGCAGCAGCCCGTCAGGGGCAGGGAGCTGTTCTTGGAAAGGGCCCTGGTCACTGCGCCGAAGGGGATATAGCGGGTACCGGGAAAGGCGGGAAAATAGACCGCATTTCCGCTGACCCTGTATTGGGCCACCTTGCGGGCATTGCGGTAATCCTCTGCCGCCCCATCCAGTTTGCAGCTCTCAGACACGGACTTCATCTCAAAAATCGCCATAGATTTGCCCTCCTTTGTTTTTTTCAAGAAAATTTTAGCAGATTTCAAGAAGCATGGATGTGGTAAAAGCAACTATTTTCAAAAAACCAGGGCAGCAAGAAGCAGTCCCGCCAGCCCCAGCAGGTTCACCGCCCCAAAGACCGCCAGGAAGCGGCCGGGGCGTGGCGCCTCACTGCGCAGATACAGTTTCAGCGTGATGAGGCTTGCAAGGGAGGCGACGGGGGTGCCCAATCCGCCGATGTTGACGCCACGGAGCAGGTCCCGCCAGTTGTCCGTGAAGGCGGAGAGCAGCACCGCCGCCGGGACGTTGCTGATGACCTGGCTTGCAAGGGCGGCGGTGAGTAGGGTGGAACGCTCCAGCAGCGCCCGCAGCCCGCTGCGCACCGCCTCCACCCGGCCCAAGTTGCCGGAGACGATGAAAAAGCACACAAAGGTCAGCAGGAGGCCGTAGTCCAGCTCCTTCAAAAGTTCCGGCTCCATCAGGAGGACGGCGGCAAGGACAACGGCGGTCAAAAGGCCGTAGGGCAGGACGCGGAACACCGTCAAAAGGCACAGGAGAAACAGCCCGCCATAGACGGCAAGCCTTCCCCTGTTCCGAAGCGGTGCCTTCTCCAGTCTGAAAGCCGGGAGCTGCTTGGGCAGCACAAAGGCAGCGGCGGCCGCCAGCGCGGCGCAGCTCAGGGCCGCCAGCGGCGCCACGGCGGCGAAGAATCCGCCGGCGGAAAGGCCGTAAGCGCCATAGAGATACAGGTTCTGGGGGTTGCCAACCGGGGTGGCCATGCTGCCCAGGTTGGCGGCGGCAGTCTGAAGCACCAACACCTCCACCGTCCGCTCCCGGCAGCCGGTCTGCTCCAGTACCAGCAGCGTAAAGGGCACAAAGGTCAAAAGGGCCACGTCGTTGGTCACCAGCATGGATGCGAAAAAGGGCAGCAGCACCAGGGTCACACCAAGGCCGCGCCCGCCGTCCACCCGGCCCAGCAGCCACACGGCCAGAAAGCGGAAGGCTCCGCACCGCCCCACCAGGGCCACCACCGCCATCAGGGAAAACAGCAAGCAGAGCATCCACATGTCGATATAGCCGGCGTAGGCGCTGTCCGGCGGCACAGCCAGCATCGTCAAAAGGGCGCATATGGCCGCGATGCAAAGGACCGCCTCCTTTTTGAACAGGGCGAAAAGCTTCATGATCCATCTCCTCCGGAAACCTTCAAAATTCAATTGTCACAATAGCACATTCCGGCAAAAAAAACAAGGACTGCCAAGGGCAGTCCTTGTGGGTTTCCGGCATTATTCGCCCATGGGGGCGCCGCACTGGGGGCAGAACTTGCTGTCGGAGGCGTTGCCGCAGACGGGGCAGACCTTCTGGGCGGGAGCCTCTTCTTCCTCCTCTTCCGGCTCTTCCTTCTCCTTGGCGGCTTCCAGCTCGGCGATCTTGGCCTTGGAGGCGTTCACGGCCTCCACCATCTCCCGGATGGCCTCGGGGATCTCACCCTCGTACTCATTGACGAACCACTCGCCGATGGTACGGTAGTTCTTGTCCATCTCTCTCTGCTCGCCGGCGATGGCCACATTGGTCTTCACCTGCTCGGCAGCGTCCTTGGTCTTGTCAGCGGCCAGGGATGCGATATCCTTTGCCTTCTTGGTCAGTTCATCAAACGAAAACGCCATGTTGAAATCTCCTTTCATATCAGCCGGAACCTATGTCCGGCACATTGATCTTGCCATCAGTATAATCAAGTTTTTTGCGAAACGCAACAAGAAAGGCCAGATGTTTACAGTTTGTTTTCCGATGCCTCCACCCAGTTCCGGCAGCGCTCCACAGCCCGCCGCCACCGGCGGCACTCATCGGCGCACTCCCTTTCATCCCGCTGGGGAAGGAACACATGCTGGCTGCGGCGCAGGGACTCCAGCTCCCCCTGGTCCTTCCAGACCCCCGCCGCCAGGCCTGCCAGCGCCGCCGCTCCGAAGGCGGTGGTCTCCACCTGGGCAGGCCGGTCCACCGGCAGACGCAGCAGGTCCGCCTGGGTCTGCATCAGAATATCGCTGACGGAGGCGCCGCCATCCACCCGAAGCTGGGTCAGGGGACAAGGCGCATCGGCGTTCATGGCCTCCACCAGATCCGCCACCTGGAAGGCGATGGAATCCAGCACCGCCCGGGCGATGTGGGCCTTGGTGGACCCCCGGGTCAGGCCCACGATGGTGCCCCGGGCGTACATATCCCAATAGGGCGCGCCAAGGCCGGTGAAGGCGGGGACCACATACACCCCTCCGGCGGAGGGAACACTTTCCGCCAGGCGGTCGCACTCCGGGGCGGAGGAAATGAGGCCCAGCTCATCCCGCAGCCACTGGATGGTGCTTCCGGCGTTGAACACGCTGCCCTCCAGGGCGTAGGAGGTCTTCCCTCCCACCGTCCAGCCCACGGAGGTCACCAGGCCGGACCGGGAGCGCACCGCCTCCCCGCCCACGTTCATCAATGTGAAGCAGCCGGTGCCATAGGTGTTTTTTGCCTGGCCGGGCGTAAAGCAGGCCTGGCCGAAGAGGGCCGCCTGCTGGTCTCCGGCACTGCCGCAAATGGGGATGCCCGCCAGGTCCTCCAGTCCCGGGATACCTGGGGCCACGGTGCCGTAGACCTCACTGTTGGAGCAGGGGCGGGGCAGCAGGCTCATGGGGATATCCAAAGCGCCGCAAAGATCCCGGTCCCATTGGAGGGTGTGGATGTTAAAGAGCATGGTGCGGCAGGCGTTGGAGTGGTCCGTCACATGGGCCCTTCCGCCGGTGAGGTTCCAGATAAGCCAGGAATCCACCGTGCCGGCGCAAAGCTCTCCCCGCTCCGCCCGCTCCCGGGCTCCGGGCACATGGTCCAGCAGCCAGCGGATCTTGGTGCCGGAGAAATAGGCGTCGATGAGCAGGCCCGTCTTTTCCGTCACCGTCTCCCCCAGGCCCGCCGCGGCGAGGCCGTCACAGATGGAGGCCGTCCGGCGGCACTGCCAGACGATGGCGTTATAAAGGGGCTTGCCGGTGGCACGGTCCCAAAGGATGGTGGTCTCCCGCTGGTTGGTGATGCCAAGGGCCGCCAGGCGCCGGGGGTCGATGTGGGCGGCGTCCACTGCCTCCGCCAGGGCCCGCCGTTCCGTGTTCCAGATCTCCATGGGGTCATGCTCCACCCAACCGGGCTGGGGGTAGATCTGGCGGAAGGAATGCTGGGCCCGTGCGACAATCTCCCCCCTGCGGTTAAACAGGATGGCGCGGGAGGATGTGGTGCCCTGGTCCAGGGCAGCAACATAAGTTTCCATACAAAACCTCCTCTGGTCATGGAAGTAAAAAGGTGTTATAATCCATTATAACGATTATAACATAAGGAGGTCGGCTTTTCCATGGTATTACGTGAATTCACCTTCCCTTCCGCCGACGGGAGCACCGACATCCACGCGGTGGAATGGCTGCCGGAGGGGGAAGTGCGGGCCGTTTTGCAGATCTCCCACGGCGTTGCGGAGTACATTCTGCGCTACGCCCCCTTCGCCCGGTATTTGACGGAGCGGGGCTTCGCCGTGGTGGGCCACGACCATCTGGGCCACGGAGCGTCCGTCCGCCCCGGCGGAAAGCGGCTGTACTTCGGCCAAAAGGGGAGCTGGGCCTATGTGACCCAGGACATCTACACCCGCCGCCAGCTTGCCGGGAAGGACTTCCCCGGCGTGCCCTATTTCCTGCTGGGCCATTCCATGGGCTCCTTCCTGGCCCGGACCTATCTTATCCGCTATCCCGGCACGGTGGACGCCGCCGTGCTCATGGGCACCGGACAGATGCCCCCGGCCCTGGTGAAGGGAGGCCTGGCCGTGGCCAAGGTGGAAGCCGCCCGCCTGGGCGAGGAAAATCCCAGCCCCCTGGTGGAAAAGCTGGCCTTTGGAGCCTATAACAAGCTCTTCGCTCCCAACCGCACCGCCTTCGACTGGCTCAGTGTGAATGAGGAAAACGTGGACAGCTACATCGCCCATCCCCTCTGCGGAGGCAGTCCCTCCATCGGCCTCTTCCGGGAGATGCTGGGAGGCATCGCCTTCATCACCAAGGCGGAAAACCTGAAACGGATGAACCTCAACACTCCCATTCTCTTCATCTCGGGGGAGATGGACCCGGTGGGCGATTGCGGCAAGGGGGTCAAGCGGGCCTGCGAAAGCTTCCGGAAAGCGGGGGTCCGGGATGTCTCCATCCGGCTTTACCCGGGGCTGCGCCACGAGATCCTGAACGAGGATTGCCGGGAGGACGTATACGGGGACATCGGAAGCTGGCTCACCGCCAAAACGCCGGTGGCGCCGTAATGCGCATCCCCTTCCCTGTAAAATGTGAAATATGTATGTGAGGAGGCCCCGCGTCAAATGGCGCGGGGCCTCCTTGCCGGACAAACGGCTTTTCCGCAACGCCCCCCGTTTGCTTCAGTCCTTCTTCAAAAGCCAAAGCAAGTCCCCGGCTGCCATCCGGTCTGTGATGGTGTAACGGCAAAGCCGGTGCAGCGTTTCCGGCGCATTCCGGCGGATCCGGTTGATGCCGGGGGTGGTGGTGAAGGTCACGCGAACGCCCAGACCGGAAAAGACCTCCTCCGCGCCGTCGCAGCAAAGGCCGAAGGGGTAGGCCAGGGCCGTGACGGCGGTTCCAAGGTGTCCGGCAAACAGCGCCTGTTCCTTCCGGAAATCCTCCGCCAGCACACGGCGGTAATCCTCCTCCGGCTCGCCCGGAAGCGGCAGCACGCCGTTCCGGCCGCTGATGCCGTACCTGTCCAGTTGATGCAGGTCAAAGGTGTGGCTTTGGATGTCCAGCACCCCGGAGTCACAAAGGGCGGCTGCATCCTCCAGGGCAAAGCGTTCGGGCAAAAGGGGCTCTCCCGTGTGGAGATAGGTGTCCCTCCCGGCATTGATGCCGATGACGAAGATAACGGCACTCATTCCATACCGTTCCAAAACGGGTGCGGCAAACTCCAGGTTGCTGGCATAGCCGTCATCAAAGGTAATCAAAACCGGTTTGGAGGGAAGCGGCACCCCATGGTCCACAAAAGCGGTCAGCTGCGGGATGGTCACACTATGCCAGCCGTTCTCAGCCAGGGCAGCCATCTGCTCCTCAAAACGTTCCGGAGAAACCGTCATATCGGAGGTGCCCTCCCCGATATGGTGGTACATCAGGACAGGAAGCCTCACCCCGCATCTCCGGCCGGAAAGGAAGGCACACAGCAGGAGGGCAAGCCCCAGCACACACAGGAGCCTTCGTACCCGCCCGGAGGAAAAACGGACCCATTCCATGAAAAACCCTCCTTTGGGTTTTGATATCCAGTGAAGATTCTATCCCTCTCATTTTATTTCATTCCATTAAAAAGACACCGGGACAGGGCCCGGTGTCTTTTTTTGTTTAACCGCCGACCTCCACAACACGGACAGTGCCGTCGCACACGTAGAGATTGCTGACCTCAGCATAGGCATGGGCCTGGGAGAGGGTCATCCATCTGCCGGAATCCCGGTTGTAGCACAGGACGTCCTCCGGCACGCTGTAGAGCGTGCCCTCCACCGAGACGGCGGCAGGGCCGCTCCAGGCGCTGTTGGGAACGTTTTTCAGCTTGTCAAGGGCCGTGACGCTGGCAAAGCGGCCGTTTCGAAGGGTGGCGGCCACATAGTCGCCGGTCTTTACCAGGTAGCCGGTCTTGTAAGCGCCGCTGGAGGCAGGAGCGCCGTCCTTGCTGTACTGCACATCCAGGGTGGTGACCACCGTCTCTCCGAAGATGTCATACTCCGTGTTCTTTTCCACCACGGCCCGGCCGTAGTAGACGATTCCGCCCTTGCTGTCGCCGATCTGGATGAGGTCCACCCTTCCGGCCCAGTCAGTGCGGGCAAAGGTGATCTCCTTTTCCGGAATGGAGGCGGTCAGATTGCTGAGGGCAACTGCCTCGGTGCCGTCCAGGATCATCACGTTCCGGGCAAGCTGGCGGTCTCCCAGCTTCCCGGCGTTCACGTCCAAATTCCCGGTGACGCCGCCCGACGGCTTGCTGAGCACCACGTTGCCCTGCTTCTTGGCACTGACCCGGACAAGGCAGCCCTCAAAGTCCTCCGCGTCCTTGGCGCTTCCCAGTTGGATGCGTCTGGTGCCGCAAAGCATCCACACCTGCCCTTCCCGGACGATGCCCAGGGCGTTGCTGCGGACGGAGGAGCCCAGGGCCCCGGCCACCTGGCCGTCGGCGGTGAGGAGAAGTGTCATCTGGCTGCCGGGCTTGAAGGCGGCCACGCTCTCCATGGCGGAGGGGAGGACGTTGAACTTCGTGCCGGCCAGAACGGTGATCTCCATGGGCTCCTTGGGACTGGGAGAGCAGTCCTCATAATAGACGGACACCCGGGTGTCTGAGACATGGACGGTATTGGTGGTGGGGGAATAGGTGGCTACATCGTACTTACGCAGGTCGCTGACTGCGGCGGGGGCGCCGTTTTTATAGATGGCGTAGTTCCCCGCCCCGCCGGTAAGGGCGGCCAGGGACGCGGCGGAGGCGTCCTCCTGAATGACCACCGCCGTCTCGGCGCCGGCGCCGCCCACAAAGATATATTCCACGCTGCCGGAGGCGCCGGTATAGAGGGTGACGGATACCCCGGCATTGAGCCAGGCATAGACCTCGTTCCACCCCTGCTGCTTACCGGCGTAGAAGGCCTGGGCCTCCCGGGCCACGGTGTACTTCATACCGGAGGTGTCGGTGATCTTGGTGGCGGCGGCGGTAGCCACGGTGACGGTCCTGCCGCTGCCCACGTCCGTGGGGACAAAGGTGATGACCTTGCCCTGCTTGTTCAAAACAAGGTTGCCCCGCTGGCCGTTGAGCAGACCGTTGGAGGCCTTGAAGGCCATGGGATAGACCTCCCCGCCGGAGGTCTCCATGGCGGTGGGCCGCCCGTCGGGGCCGGTGGCGTTGGAGGAGACCAGCACCACGTCCTCAACGACGCTGCCGCCGATGGAGGCCAGGTAGCTGCCGCCCTCCTTGCACTGGCTTTGCAGAAGGTTCAAAAACAGCCGAGCCGTCTGGGCGCGGTCCAGGGCCTCACGGCCGCCGGCCGTCACGCCCTCCGTCAGGCCGATTCTGGCGGCAAGGGCCATGTAGCTGTCAGGCCAGACACCGCCGATGTCCTTGTCCTCATAGCCCAGAAGGCGGAGCAGGATCGTCACGGCCTGGCCGGCGGTGACAGTTTCCTCGGGGTGGAACCTGCCGTCGGGGTAGCCGGCGATGATGGCCTTGCCCTTGGCGGCCATATTCACGTAGGAAGAGGCCCAGTGGGAGCCCTTCACATCCGGGAAGACGGTGATGGTCTCATAAAGGCCCAGCTCATTTTCGCCGTTCATGGCGTAAATGGCAATCTTGCAGAATTGGGCACGGGTCAACTGCTCCTGGGGGCGGAAGGTCCCGTCAGGATACCCGTCCAGCGCCCCCATGAGCCGCAGGGACTCCACCGCCAGGGCGGTGTCTCTGTCCGTCAGGTCGGTAAAACGGGTGGTGTCCGCCGCCGCGGCCGGAAGGGCCATGCAGGATACTGCCAGCGCCAGGGCCAGCAGAAGGGTTAAAATTCTTTTTTTCATATCTTCCTCCTTATTCCGCCCGCAGCGCTTCCACAGGCTGGAGCTTGGACGCCTTGGCCGCCGGGTAGATGCCGAAAATGATGCCCAGCGTCACAGAAAGCAAAAACGCGCCCAGCGTAATCATTGCCGATGGCCAGATATCCATATCCACCAGGAACTTGCCCGCAAGGCGTGTGCCTCCGGTGCCCAGCAGGATGCCGATGACGCCGCCCATGCCGCAGAGCATGGCTGCCTCGATGAGGAACTGGGCCACGATGCTGCTGCGCCGCGCGCCGATGGCCCGGCGGATACCGATCTCCCGGGTGCGCTCCGTCACCGTCACCAGCATGATGTTCATGATGCCGATGCCGCCCACCAGCAGCGAGATGGCGGCGATGCCGCCCAGGACCAGGCTCATCATGGTGGCCTGCTCATTCATGCTCTGCTGCCACTGGTTGTTGCTGTAGGCATAGCCCCATCCGTTCTGGTTGTTGTTGGTCAGGCCCGTCAAAAACCCGGAGAGCCGGGAGATGACCTCGGTGGTGGCCTCGGAAGAGGCAGCCTTTACCACAAAGTCGCTCATGGTGACGTTGGGGTCGATGACGCGGCTGGTGGTGTAGGGATAGACGATGCAGTTGTCCGCCGACCAGGGGCCGCTGGGGTCCTTTTCCTTATAGACGCCGATGACGGTGAAGGGGTTGCCGTTGACCTGGATGGTCTCTCCCACGGGATTGGCGTAGTTAAAGAAGTTCTTTGCCGCCCGGGCCCCCATCACGCACACCTGGTTATACTTGCGAATGTCGATGACGCTGATGTCCCGTCCCTTTTCCAGTTGGAAATTGTTGCACACGGCGTACTGGTCACTGCCGAAATACTGCTGGGGAGGCAGGGCCAGGTCGGTGTTCATCTCACCGTTGCTGTCCCACATCTGCTCCTGGTTTTTCTCCATGGAGGTGGAGCTTTTGGAGCCGTAGACCACCGTGGGGCTACAGTAGCCCGTGGGGGTGACGCCCAGAACCAGCTCGGTGCCCAGGCTGTTGCAGTAGTTGTACAGCGGCTCAAAGGCGTCCTGTCCGTTATAAAGGGAGCAGGAAACCTCCACCCGGTTGGTGCCCATGGCCTCAAACTGCTCCAGGCTCTTTTTGTTCATACCGTTGACGGTGGAGACAATGGTCATGACGGAGGCGATACCGATGATGATGCCCAACATGGTCAGCGCGGAGCGGGCCTTGTTGCCCATGATGGAGCGAAGGGCCATTTTCAGCGCCTGTCCGATCTTCATAGCCAATCCACCTCCTGTTTCTGGTCTTCCACGATCCTGCCGTCCGTCAGGCGCACGATGCGCCGGGCCGTGGCGGCGATGGAGTTGTCATGGGTGATGAGAATGACGGTGGAGCCCTCCTTGTTCAGTTCCTGTAAAAAGCCCAGCACCTCCCGGCCCGTGCGGGAATCCAGGGCGCCGGTAGGCTCGTCGGCCATGATGATGGGGGGCCGGGTGGCGATGGCCCGTGCGATGGCCACCCGCTGCTGCTGGCCGCCGGACATCTCCGTGGGCCGGTGCTTCACGCGCCCGGCAAGGCCCACCCGGTCCAGCGCCTCCAGGGCCATGTCCCGCCGGTCGTCGGCGTTGATCCCCTGATAGATGAGAGGCAGCTCCACGTTTTCCAGCACCGTCAGGTTCTGGATCAGGTTGTACTGCTGGAAGATAAACCCGATCTCCTTGTTGCGGATGGCGGAAAGCTCCTGATCCGTCAGCTCCCGGACGTCCACGCCGTTCAAGTGGTAATCGCCCCGGGTGGGAATGTCCAGGCAGCCCAGCACGTTCATCATGGTGGACTTGCCGGAGCCGGACTGGCCCACGATGGCCACGAACTCCCCTTTTTCAATGGACAGGGACACGCCGTCCAGCGCCCGGACCTCGCTTTCCAGACCCTCGCCATAAATCTTATAAACGTCTTTCAGTTCGATCAGCATATCACATCCAGAACTCTGTGGTCATCATCTGAGTAAAGACCACCGTATCTGCCTCCACGCCGGATTTGATTTCAACATAATAATCGTCGGCAATACCGGTCTCCACGGGCACGGCCCAGAAGCCCTCCGGCACGCCGTCCACGGGCATCTCCAGGTCGATGGCATTTTCAGGCCGGTCTCCCTGGACAAACACCACATCTCCGGCGGAACCGTCCGGCATGGTAACGGTGCGCACGCACTGGATAGGCACCACCAGGCAGTTGTCGTTCTGGCTGGCCACCATGGAATAGTTGATGTAGCTGCCGGTCATGAGAGTACCGTCGTAGTTGTCCACGCTGATGACCATGGGATAGCGGGCAACGCCGTTTTCCGCCTGGGAGTTGAGGCTCAGAGACTCCACCACGCCGGAATAAACGGTGTCCCACTGGTTGACCTCCACGTAGGCACCGGGCTTCACGTAGGAGACGTTGCGCTCGTCCACCGTGGCGTCCACAATGATGGTGGAGGTGTCGGCGATGGTGACGGCGGCGGTGTTGGCCTCCACCTCCATGCCGGGAGAGAGCATCAATCCCATCACCGTGCCGCTGATGGAGGCCACGGCCTCACAGTTGGCCAGGTTCTTCTCGGCGCTCTCCAGCTCCTTTTGGGCATTGTCGATGCGCTCCTGCAGGGCGAAGATCTCACCCTCGCTGTCCTCGCCGTCGATGCGCACCAGCACCTGTCCTGCGCTGACCTGAAGGTAGTCCACCAAGGCGCTGGAAATGACGGTGCCGTTCACCGTGGAGCAAAGGTCGCCCACCCGGTTATACTCCAGGCTGCCGGTCTCATAGGGATAGGCGGTCTCACCCCCCGCCGCAACGGTGGCGGAGGCGGTCATGCCGGCGGTGAGGGTGCCGGGATTCTCCAGCACAATCTCCGCGGAGAAGAGGCGGGAGCCCTCCGCCGTGACCCGGCTGACCATGTGGACCTGCTCCACCGTGCCGGTGACGGAGGTCATCAGGGCGGGGATGGAGACTTCCACGCTCTGGCCGGCGGTGATGAGGCCCTCGTAGGCATAACTGTAATACTGGGTGAGGCGGAGCTTGGTGTCGTCCGCCAGGGTGGCTACCTTCTCACCCTTGCTGATTGTATCGCCGGGATTCAGCTTCACGGTGTCCATCAGCTTTCCGGGGTAGGTGGGAGCCAGGTTCAATCCCGCGATGTCCTTTTGCAGGGCGGACATCTGCTTTTGCAGGCCCTCCAGGTCGCTTCTGGCCTTCTCCACGGCGGCGCGGGCCGACTCGGAATCCACGATGAAGAGGGGATCGCCCGCGTTGACCTGCTGGCCCTCGGTGACAAAGACCTCCTGCACCACTCCGGCGGTGGCCAGGGTGATGGATTCACTGTTTTTGGCCTTGGTGAGGCCGCTTCCCTCCACGGTAGAGGTGATGGAGCCGTACTGGACCACATCCGTCACCGCCTGCATCTCCGGCTCGCTCTTGTTGCCCAAGAGCTTCCAGGCGCCAAATCCGATGGCCGCCAGCACCGCCAGCACCACGATCCAGCGGATGGCCCGGCGGCGCTTCTTCCTGGGGATGGCCTTCCATTTTTCCTTCAGGGACTTTTTTTCCACAACAGGCTCCGCCCCGGCTGGGGACAGCTCCTTTTGCTCCATGACTTCAGCCATTTCTTATGTACCTCCTTCGGTATATTCGCTCTGTGACACCCATGTTAAGCAGATAATACCGTCAAAACAACAACAAAACGGTTACAGATTCCATCCATTCCGTAACAGCTTTTTCCATCCTTTGCCGCATCCTGGCGAAGGGTGTCGAACCCCCTTCTTTTTCTTAATGTTGACAAATCAACATCTTTACTGTATACTCCGGTTTGTTGACGAATCAACGTTTAAACAGGAGGTTCCCATGATCGGCCGCTTTTCGCTTTTCACCGCCTGCATCTCCGACATCTACTGGATGCTCCAGAAGATTGAACGGGAGGAGATGGCATCATACCAACTCAAAGCCCCCCATGCCCAGTGCCTGGTGGCCATGAGCCGCCGCGCCGGCGGCGTCACCGCCGCCCAGCTATGCGAGCTTTGTGAAAAGGACAAGGCGTCCATCTCCCGAACCGTTTCGGAGCTGGTGGCCCGTGGGCTGGTCCTCCGGGAGGGCGGAAACGGCTACCGGGCCGCCCTGCGCCTGACGGAGGAAGGCAGGCGGATCGCCGGCGAGGTGAACCGAAAGGTCACACGGGCGGTGGTCCGGGCCGGAGAGGGACTGACCGACGCAGACCGGGAGGTTCTTTACGCCAGCCTGGAGCGCATCGCCGCAAATCTGGAAAAACTATCCGAGGAGGGACTTGGCATATGAATCCTGTCCGCATCATGACCGACTCCACCGCCGACGTGACGCCGGAGGTGGCGGCGCGCCTCACCCGCGTGCCTCTGACCATCCATTTCGGCGGGGAAGACTTTATCGACGGCGTCACCATCACCCACAAGGCCTTTTATGAAAAACTGGTGGAGTGCGACACGCTCCCCACCACCAGCCAGGCAACGCCCTACGTCTTTACGGAGGCCTTTCAGAAGGCTGTGGATGCCGGAGAGGACGTGGTGGTCATCACCCTTTCCGCCAAGCTCTCCGGCACTTACCAAAGCGCCATCCTGGCGGCGGAGGAATTCCCCGGCCGGGTCTACGTGGTAGACAGCCTCTCCGTGGCCCTCGGAAGCGGCATTCTGGCGGAGTACGCCCTCTCCCTCGCGGACCAGGGCCTTGACGCCGCCGCCATCGCCGCCAAGCTGGAAACCGAGCGGACCCGCATCCATCTGGTGGCTCTGCTGGACACCCTGGAATACCTGAAGCGGGGCGGCCGTATCTCCAAGACCGTTGCCCTTGCGGGAGGCCTTCTTTCCATCAAGCCCGTCATCAGCCTGGACGGCGGAGAGATCAAGATCCTGGGCAAGGCCCGGGGCTCCCGCCAGGGCAACAACCTCCTGGTGCAGGAAATCCACTCCGCCGGCGGTATCGACTTTTCCCGCCCGGTGCTGCTGGGCTACACCGGCCTGGACGATGCCCTGCTGCAAAAGTACATCCGGGACAGCGCCGCCCTCTGGGAGGGGAAGCTGGACGCCCTCCCCTGCACCGTGGTAGGCAGCGTGGTGGGCACCCATGCCGGCCCCGGCGCCATCGCCGTCGCCTTCTTCCAGCCCTGAGATACTCCGAAAACCTGTACCAGCCTGCCGGAAAGACATTCCGGCAGGCTGATGTTTTGTTTGTGCAAGGGGCGGAAAGTATGATATACTATGGAAAAACAAGACAAAGGAGCAACTCTATGAGGATGGAACTTTTGCGGGAGATCCTGCTGCCCTTCCTGGGCACCACAGCGGGAGCGGCGGCCGTTTTTTTCATAAAGGGCGCCATGCCCCGGACCTTTGAGCGCCTTTTGACAGGCTTTGCCGCCGGCGTGATGGTGGCGGCCAGCGTGTGGAGCCTGCTGATTCCCTCCATGGAGGAGGCGGGCCACATGGGCAAGCTGGCCTTCGTCCCCGCCGTGGCGGGTCTCTGGCTGGGCTTTCTCTTCCTGATGGCGCTGGACCGGCTGGTACCCCATCTGCACATGAACTGCGACGAGGCGGAGGGGCCCGGCTGCGCCCTGCCCCGCTCCATTATGATGGTCCTGGCGGTAGCCCTCCACAACCTGCCGGAGGGCATGGCCGTGGGCGTGGTGCTGGCGGGCCTTATGGACGGCGGCACCGCCGTTTCCTCCGCCGGAGCCTTTGCCCTGTCCCTGGGCATCGCCATTCAGAACTTCCCCGAGGGGGCCATTATCTCCATGCCACTCCACTCCGGCGGCATGAAGCGGGGAAGGGCCTTTGGGTGGGGCCTCCTCTCCGGCCTTGTGGAGCCGCTGGGTGCGGTCTTCACCCTGCTGGCTGCCCCGCTTATCCTCCCCGTCCTGCCCTATTTCCTCAGCTTCGCCGCAGGCGCTATGCTGTATGTCGTAGTGGAGGAACTGATCCCGGAGATGTCCCAGGGGGAGCATTCCCACGCCGGCACCACCGCCTTTGCCGTGGGCTTTTCCCTGATGGTGATCCTGGATATCCTGCTGGGCTGAGGCCATTATCACCTGCTTTTCTATCCATTATTCAGGGGAAAGATACCTCTTGTCGAATTGCACACTCAACCTCTGTTTTTCGATGAAAAATGGTCATTTTTCCAAATTGACGCAAGGTAGTACCTTTGATAAAATTTAAATCAGAACACAGCGCACGGCTACTGGCGGAAGTGGAGCATACCACATGGGAACCGTGCGCCGAACCGCCGACCGCCTGGGCAGACTGATTTCGCAGCAGGGGGTCAGTCTGTCTTTTTATCTTTGTAAGGAGGTACGCATGAAAAAAGTTGGTATCGTCATGGGCTCCAAAAGCGATCTGCCGGTGGTGGAAAAGGCCATCGCCGTATTGCAGGAGTATGGTGTACCCATGGAAGTGCGCGTATTGTCCGCTCATCGGTGTCCGAATGAAGCAAGGGAGTTTGCAGCATCGGCGCGGGAGAGCGGATTTTCTTGTCTCATCGCCGCCGCCGGTATGGCGGCCCACCTGGCCGGCGCCCTCGCCGCCAACACCACGCTGCCGGTCATCGGCATTCCCTGCAAAAGCGCCGCCTTTGACGGCATGGACGCCCTCCTGTCCACGGTGATGATGCCCTCCGGCATCCCTGTGGCCACCGTGGCTGTGGACGGTGCGAAAAACGCCGCCCTCCTGGCCATCCAGATCATGGCCGTGACAGACGAGGCTCTCGCCGCGAAGCTGGAGCAGGCCCGGCAGGAGGGCACCGAAGCCGTCCTGGCCGCCGATGCGGAGCTGCGGGCAAAATACGGCTGAACCCCACGCTGAACCCCATATTTTTTAATAAATAATTTTTTATAGTTGGAGGAAACACATGGAACTCGTTTACACCGGAAAGACCAAAAACGTCTTCAAACTGGAAAATGGCAATTACCTGCTCAAATTCAAGGATGACTGCACCGGCAAGGACGGTGTCTTTGATCCCGGCGAAAACTCCGTTGGCCTCACCATCGACGGCGTGGGCGACGTGAATCTGCGGATGTCCATCTATTTCTTTGAAAAGATCAACGCCGCCGGCATCAAGACCCACTATGTAAGCGCCGACCTGGCTGAGACCACCATGGAGGTCCTGCCCGCCAAGGTCTTCGGCAAGGGCCTGGAGGTCATCTGCCGCAACAAGGCCGTGGGCAGCTTCCTCCGCCGCTACGGCGACTACATCGAAGAGGGTGCGGACCTGCCCTCCTACGTGGAAACCACCTTCAAAAACGATGCCCTGGGCGATCCCCTGGTCACCAAGGACGCCCTGGTGGCCCTGGGCGTCATGACCGACAGCCAGTACGAGGACATCAAGGCCATGACCCAGCGCATCACCAAGATCGTATCCGACGACCTGGCGGAAAAGGGCTTGGTCCTCTATGACATCAAGTTTGAGTACGGCTACGACGCCCAGGGCAAGGTCATGCTCATCGACGAGATTGCTTCCGGCAATATGCGCGTCTACCGGGATGGCAAGTACATTGATCCCATGACGCTGTCCAAGCTGTTTTTTGCGTAATGGGCGGTTTTTTTGGAGCGATCTCCAAGCGGGATTGCGTACTTGATCTTTTCTTCGGCGTGGACTACCACTCCCACCTGGGCACCCGGCGGGGCGGCATGGCCATCTACGACGCCCAGAGCGGCTTCCAGCGGCAGATCCACAACATCGAAAACTCCCCCTTCCGCACCAAGTTCGAAAAGGACCTGGTGGATTTCCACGGCTGCAGCGGCATCGGCTGCATCAGCGACACGGACCCCCAGCCCCTGCTGGTGCGCTCCCACCTGGGGCTGTACGCCATCTCCACCGTGGGTATCATCAATAACGCCGACGAGCTGATCCGGGCCTACTTTTCCGACCACGGCCACCAGTTCATGGCCCAGAGCAACGGCAAGGTCAACGCCTCCGAGCTGACGGCCGCCCTCATCAACCAAAAGGAGGACCTGGTCTCCGGCATCCGCCACGCCCAGGACGTGATCGACGGCTCGGCCACCATTTTGCTTCTCACCCCCGACGGCATCATCGCCGCCCGGGACAAGATGGGCCGCCTTCCGGTGCTCATCGGCAAAAACGAGGAGGGCCATTGTGTCTCCTTTGAGTCTTTCGCCTACCACAAGCTGGGCTATGAGGACGCCTACGAGCTGGGCCCCCAGGAGATCGTGAAGCTCACCGCCGGGGGGTATGAAATTCTCTCCCCCGCTTCGGACAAAATGAAGATCTGCGCCTTCCTCTGGACCTATTACGGTTACCCCAACTCCAATTATGAGGGGATGAACGTGGAGGTCATGCGCTACCGCAACGGCGAGATCATGGCACGGGACGAGGTGGCCCGGGGAAAGCTCCCCAAGGTGGACTATGTGGCCGGCGTACCCGACTCCGGCGTACCCCACGCCATCGGCTTTGCCAACCGCAGCGGCAAGCCCTTCGCCCGCCCCTTCGTGAAATACACCCCCACCTGGCCCCGCTCCTTCATGCCCGCCAACCAGGAGGTGCGCAACCAGGTGGCCAAGATGAAGCAGATCCCCGTCCCTGAGCTGATCGAAGGCAAGAAGCTCCTGTTCGTGGACGACTCCATCGTCCGGGGCACCCAACTGCGGGAAACGGTGGATTTCCTCTATGAATCCGGGGCGGAGGAGGTCCATATGCGCTCCGCCTGCCCGCCTATTATGTATAGCTGCAAGTACCTGAACTTCTCCCGGGGCAATTCCGACATGGACCTTTTGGCCCGCCGTACCATCCAGGAGCTGGAGGGCGACGAGGGCCAGCAGCACCTGGAGGAATACGCGGACGCCTCCACGGAGCGGGGCGCCTGCCTCCTTCACACCATCTGTGAGAAGCTGGGCTTTGACTCCCTGGGCTATCAGTCCCTGGAGGGGCTTCTGGAGGCCATCGGCATCGACCGGGATAAGGTCTGCACCTACTGCTGGAACGGCAAGGAATAAATTCGTCCCTATGGAAGCCCCTGGCTTCCCCTACACTTTATAAAAGAAGGCATCACTATGCGCAAGTTAGAAGAGGTCTATGAGGGAAAGGCCAAGAAGGTCTTTAAAACCGATGATCCCCAGTTGTTCATCGTCTCCTACAAGGACGACGCCACCGCCCTGGACGGCCTGAAAAAGGGCACCATCCTGGGCAAGGGCGTCATCAACAACCAGATGACCAACCGCCTGATGGCAAAGATGGAGAAGGCCGGTATCCCCACCCACTTCGTCCGGGAGCTCAGTGAACGGGAGACCCTGGTGAAGAAGGTCTCCATCGTCCCCCTGGAGGTCATCGTCCGCAACATCTCCGCCGGCCACTTTGCCTCCCGCTACGGCGTGGAGGAGGGCATTGTCTTTGACCAGCCCACCATCGAGTTCTCCTATAAGAACGACGCCCTCCACGACCCCTTGCTCAACGAGTATCACGCCCTGGCCCTGAAGCTGGCCACCCGGGAGGAGATCGACCTGATCAAAAAGTACGCCTTTGCCGTCAACGATGTGCTGAAGGCCTTCTGGGCGGAGTGCGGCGTGACGCTGGTGGACTTCAAGCTGGAATTCGGCAAGCTCTCCGACGGCACCATCGTCCTGGCCGACGAGATCAGCCCCGACACCTGCCGCCTGTGGGACAGCGTGACCCACGAAAAGCTGGACAAGGACCGCTTCCGCCGGGACATGGGCGGCGTGGAGGACGCCTACACCGAGATCATGAAGAGGCTCGTGGAACATGACCAGTGACGAAAGCGCCCCCCGCCACATCCACGAGGAGTGCGGCGTCTTCGGCATTTATTCCCCGAAAAGCGCCGACGTGGCCTCCCTTGCCTACTACGCCCTCTATGCCCTGCAGCACCGGGGTCAGGAAAGCGCCGGCATCGTTGTCAATGACGACGGCCTCTTCGCCTCCTGGCGGGACGTGGGCCTGGTGAGCGAGGTGTTCCCTCCCGAGCGCCTGGCCTCCCTGGGCCGGGGCACCATCGCCGTGGGCCATGTGCGCTACGGCACCACCGGCTCCGACAACAAGCGCAACGTCCAGCCCATCCTGGTGAACCACTACAAGGGCCGCATGGCCCTGGCCCACAACGGCAACCTCACCAACTCCCATGAGCTGCGCCAGGATCTGGAAAGCAACGGCTCCATCTTCCACACCACCACCGACTCCGAGGTCATCGCCTACATCATCGTCCAGGAGCGGCTGCGCACCGCCTCCATCGAAGCGGCGGTCTCCGCCGCCATGGACCGTCTTGTGGGTGCCTACTCCCTGGTGATCTCCTCCCCCACCAAACTCATCGCCGCCCGGGACCCCTACGGCTTCCGGCCCCTGTGCATGGGCAGGATGCGGGACGGGTCCATCGTGTTCGCCTCGGAGTCCTGCGCCCTGGACGCCATCGGCGCCGCCTTTGAGCGGGATATCCGGCCCGGCGAGATCGTGGTGGTGGGAAAGGACGGCGTCAAATGCGACACCTCCCACTGCGGCAAGTGTCCCAAGCACCTGTGCGTCTTTGAATTCATCTACTTCGCCCGGCCGGACTCCGTCATCGACGGCAGCAGCGTCCACATCGCCCGCCAGCGGGCGGGGGCCTTCCTGGCCCTGGAGCATCCCGTCCAGGCGGACATTGTCGTCGGCGTGCCGGACTCCGGCCTGGACGCCGCTATGGGCTATGCCCGCCAGTCCGGCATCCCCTACGGCATGGGCTTCATCAAAAACAAGTACATCGGCCGCACCTTCATCTCCCCCACCCAAGCCATGCGGGAAAACGAGGTGGCCATCAAGCTCAACCCTGTCCGCTCCGTGGTGGAGGGCAAACGGGTGGTCCTCATCGACGATTCCATCGTCCGGGGCACCACCTGCCGCCGCACCATCGACCTTCTGCGCAAGGCCGGTGCCAAGGAGATCCATATGCGTGTCTCCGCCCCGCCCTTCGTGGCCGCCTGCTACTACGGCACCGACATCGACGATCCCAACAAGCTCATCGCCAACCACCACAGCGTGGAGGAGATCGCCAAAATCATCGGCGTGGACTCCCTGGGGTATCTGAGCGTGGAAAACGTCCGCAAGCTGGCGGACAACACCGAGGGCGGCTTTTGCACCTGCTGCTTCGGCACCCCCTACCCCACCCCCGTCCCCAAGGACGACGGCAAGGACCGCTTCGAATACAAGATCAGCCAAAAGGAACCATAAAAACGGCAAAGGCTCCGCCTTCGCCGCCATACAAAAGAAAGGATTTACCACCATGCGCAGTTTTTCCGACAGCTACCGCGACGCCGGCGTGAACATTGAAGCCGGCTATGAAGGCGTCCGTCTGATGAAAAAGCACGTCCAGCGCACCATGATCCCCGGCGTCGTTTCCGACATCGGCGGCTTCGGCGGTCTCTTCGCCCCCGACCTCACCGGCATGGCCCAGCCCGTTCTGGTCTCCGGAACCGACGGCGTTGGCACCAAGCAGCGCATCGCCCAGCTCATGGGCAAACACGACACCGTCGGCATCGACTGCGTGGCCATGTGTGTCAACGATATCATCTGCTGCGGCGCAAAGCCCATCTTCTTCCTGGACTACATCGCCATCGGCAAAAACGACCCCGAGAAGGTGGCCACCCTGGTCTCCGGCGTGGCGGAGGGCTGCGTCCAGTCCGGCTGCGCCCTTATCGGCGGCGAGACCGCCGAGCACCCCGGCACCATGTCCCCGGAGGACTATGACCTGGCCGGCTTCTCCGTGGGCATCGTGGACAAGGCCAAGGTCATCGACCACAGCAAGATGCGCCCCGGCGACGTGATCCTGGCTCTTCCCTCCTCCGGCATCCACTCCAACGGCTACTCCCTGGTGCGCAAGGTCTTCGACGTGGAATCCGCCGACTTGAACCAGTACGTTGAAGAGCTGGGCACCACTTTGGGGGACGCCCTGCTGACTCCCACCGTCATCTACGTCAAGCCCGTCCTGGCCGCCATCGACGCCGCCCAGGTCCACGGCATCAGCCATATCACCGGCGGCGGCTTCTATGAGAACATCCCCCGCTGCATCCCCGACGGCCTGTGCGCCAGGATCGAAAAGAGCGCCATCCGCACCCCCGCCATTTTCCGCCTCCTCCAGCGCAAGGGCAATATCCCCGAGCATGATATGTTTAACACCTACAACATGGGCGTGGGCATGACCATGATCGTCAGCGCCGAAACGGCGGAGGCTGCCATGGCCGCCCTGAAGGCCAACGGCTGTGAGGCCTATGTCCTGGGCGAGATTACCCAGGGCGAAGAGAAGGTGGCCCTATGCTGAGCCCCGCCCGCATCGCCGTGCTGGTCTCCGGCGGCGGCACCAATCTCCAGGCCCTGCTGGACGCCCAGGCCGCCGGAAGGCTCCCCAGCGGTGAGATCGTGCTGGTGGTGGCCTCCAACCCCGGGGCCTACGCTCTGGAGCGGGCAAAGAAGGCCGGCGTTCCCGGCTTTGCCGTCTCCCGCAGGGAACTGGGCTCCCAGGAGGCCTTTGAAGAGGACATCTCCGCCCTTCTGCGCCAATACCAGGTGGATCTCATCATCCTGGCGGGCTTCCTCAGCATCCTCTCGGCGGACTTTACCGCCAAATGGCCCCGGCGCATCCTGAACATCCACCCCTCCCTCATTCCCGCCTTCTGCGGCAAGGGGATGTACGGCCTGAAGGTCCATGAAGCGGCCCTGGCCAAGGGTGTGAAGGTCACCGGCGCCACAGTGCATTTTGTAAACGAGATTCCCGACGGCGGCGAGATTTTGCTGCAAAAGGCGGTGGATATCCTCCCCGGCGACACGGCGGAAGTGCTGCAGCGCCGGGTCATGGAGCAGGCGGAATGGATCCTGCTCCCCCAGGCGGCGGAACTGGTGTCCGCCGAGATCGTGAAAGGAAGGACCTGACATGGACATCTATCAGATCGGCTCCATGGCGGAAAAGCTCTCCGCCAACACCTATCCCGGCCGGGGCATCGTGCTGGGCATGACGCCCGACGGCACCCGGTCCGTGGCGGCCTACTTTATCATGGGCCGCAGCGTCAACAGCCGCAACCGCATCTTCGCGGAGGAGCCTGACGGCATCCGCACCGAGGCCTATGACCCCTCCCTTCTGGCGGACCCCAGCCTCATCATCTACCATCCCGTCCGGGAACTGGGCCGGGGCCTTATCGTCACCAACGGCGACCAGACAGACACCATCCGGGAGTACCTGGAGCGGGGCCAGACCTTTGAGACCGCCCTGCGCACCCGCGGTTTTGAGCCCGACGGCCCCAACTGGACCCCCCGCATCTCCGGCCTGCTGAGCCCCGACGGCAGCTACAAGCTCTCCATTTTGAAATCCGCCGACGCCAACGGCTCCGCCTGCGTGCGCAACTACTTCACCTATCCCCCCATCCCCGGCCTGGGCCACTTCATCCATACCTACGTCTGCGACGGGAACCCCATCCCCTCCTTCCAGGGAGAGCCGGAGCGGGTGGCCCTGGAGGACGACATCGACGTCTTCACCAGCCAGCTTTGGGACAATCTGAACGAGGACAACAAGATTTCCCTCTTCGTGCGTTATACCGATCTCAAGACCCGCGCCTATGAGCAGCGGATCATCAACAAGCACTGCTAAGGAGGCCCATATGAAGGAACTTGCACTCAAATACGGCTGCAACCCCAACCAAAAGCCCGCCCGTGTCTACATGAAGGACGGCAGCGAGCTCCCCATCCGGGTCCTCAACGGAAAGCCCGGCTACATCAACCTGCTGGACGCCTTCAACTCCTGGCAGTTGGTCAAAGAGCTGAAGGAGGCCACCGGCCTTCCCTCCGCCGCCAGCTTCAAGCACGTCTCCCCCGCCGGCGCCGCCGTGGGCCTGCCTCTGAGCGAAACGGACCGGAAGATGTATTTTGTGGATGAGGCGGCGGAGCTGTCCCCCATCGCCTGCGCCTACATCCGCGCCCGGGGCGCCGACCGCCTGTGCTCCTACGGCGACTGGGCGGCCCTTT
>JAEDEN010000100.1 GCA_016293265.1 Oscillospiraceae bacterium
GCTATATCGAGGAGATGATCGAGGGCCAGAAGGTCATCAAGGTCTTCAACCACGAAAACGCCGCCAGGGCGGAGTTCCGCGTGCGCAACGAGGCCTACCGCCGGGCGGGCACCAACGCCCAGACCTACTCCGGCTTCATGCCCCCCACCATGGGGAACCTGAGCCATGTGAACTACGCCGTCACCTGCTGCGTGGGGGCCCTGCTTGCCATCCGCAGCGGCGACCTGGGGGGCCTTGCCGCCTTCCTCAACTACACCAAGCAGGTCAGCCAGCCCATCTCCCAGATCTCCCAGCAGGTGAACACCATCCTCTCCGCCGTGGCCGGAGCAGAGCGGGTGTTTGAGGTGATGGAGGCGGAGCCGGAGGTGGACGGGGGCCAGGTGACGCTGGTGCGGGTCACGGAGAGCCGGGAGGGCGTTCTGGCCGAGGCCTCCTTCGACACGGGCCGGTGGGCCTGGAAAAAGCCGGACGGCGCCCTTGTCCCCCTCCGGGGCGACGTGCGCTTTGACCACGTGGTCTTTGGCTACGACGCAGACAAGACCATCCTCCACGATATCTCCCTGTTTGCAAAGCCGGGCCAGAAGATCGCCTTCGTGGGCTCCACCGGCGCCGGCAAGACCACCATCACCAGCCTCATTAACCGCTTCTATGAGATCCAAAGCGGAACCATCACCTATGACGGCATCGACGTAAAGGACATCGGGAAGGACTCCCTGCGCCGCTCCCTGGGGGTGGTGCTGCAGGACACCCACCTCTTCAGCGGCACCGTGGCCGACAACATCCGTTACGGACGCCTGGAGGCAACGGACGAGGAGGTGGAGGCCGCGGCGCGGCTGGCGGGCGCGGACAGCTTCATCCGCCACCTGCCCCAGGGCTATCAGACCCTTCTCTCCGGCGACGGCGGCAGCCTCAGCCAGGGGGAGCGGCAGCTCCTCAACATCGCCCGGGCCGCCTGCGCCAACCCGCCGGTGCTGATTCTGGACGAGGCCACCAGCTCCATCGACACCCGCACGGAAAAGCTGATCGAGCGGGGCATGGACCACCTGATGGAGGGCCGCACCGTCTTCGTCATCGCCCACCGCCTCTCCACCGTCCGCAACGCCAGGGCCATCATGGTCCTGGAGCAGGGAAGGATCATCGAGCGGGGCGACCACGACGACCTCATCGCCCAGAAGGGCCGCTACTACCAGCTGTATACAGGCCAGCAGGAGCTGGATTAAACGAAAAGGCACCCGCGCCATGGGGCGCGGGTGCCTTTATCAGTATGTCCAGTCCGCGGGGGTGTGGTTATAACTGCTCCATCCGTCCGGCCAGATCAGTTCCATGCCGCTCTCGCCCAGAATGCATGGGAACCCTGAATAAATGCTCTCCCGGCCATATTCGTCGGTGACAACGGCGGCGAAGCAAAGCTCGTCTCCCGCGGCCAGCTGAATCTGAAGGTCTGGCAGCACGTAGCAGGAATCGTATTCGTCATACCCCAGAAAATGGCCGGGGATTTCACAGGGTTCTGCCCAGGCGACCAGTTTCTTGTTTTTGAAAAACCCCATCCGGAGTTCTGCGGCGGCGGTGGTGCCTTGCTGCGCTGTGTCCAGCATGACGTACTCCACAGGTGTCTTGTCCGGAGCGGGAATGGTGAAAAGGAACGGCTCTGCCAGGGCGGAGCGGCTCAGATTGTCGCTGATGTCCGCATAGGCGTAGGGCAGCGTTTTGCTGTACAGGCCGGAATAGGTGTCCAGCAGCTGGGTCTCCCGCTTGCCGTTGGCCTCAAAGACGATGTACAGGCTGATGTTGTCCGTCAGGGCCACTGTCACCTCGCCGGAAAAGGTCTGCGCCTGGGGCTCATAGGGGCCGAAGGTGAACTTGGCGACCTCGTTCTGCACCTCCAGCCAGGCCACCATGCTCCCGGAAAAAGATTTGGGAATGGCCCGGAAAGAAAACGTGACCATATTCCCGGGGAGGTCCATGGAGACCGCTTCCGTGCTGTAATCGGCGGTCAGGTTGTTCTGGGACTTCAAGATCTCCTCCACCCGGTCAGAGATGCCGCCGATCTGGCTGTCAACGGCGGAGGTGATGCTGTTGACGGAATTTAGCAGGTCGCGGTACTGCCGGTCCATCCGGCTCAGCCGGGAAAACAGGCTGAAGACCGCAAGGAACAGGGCGAAAAACAGCGCCAGGAACACCAGAAGGCCACGGCGGAAAAAGCGCTTTTCCCGCGGGGAGCCTTCCCCGGGCCGGGCGGCTATGTAGCGCTGTGCGATCTCCTCCGCCATTTTTAATTGTGCCTCTGTCAGCCCGCCGCTTTCCTGGGCTTCCGGGGCGGGGGCGGGTTCCTCCACGCCCAGGAGCGCCCCCACGGAAAGGCCGAAGAGCTTGCTCAGGGCGACGAGCTTTCCGATCTCGGGAAGAGCCGCGTCGGATTCCCATTTGTAAATGGATTGGCGGCTTACCCCCAGTCGCTCCCCCAGGGCCTCCTGGCTCAGGCCCAGCTCTTTTCTTCCTTGCGCGATGCGTTGTCCGATGGTCATAAACAAGCCCTCCTTTTGGGCCAAGTATCGGGGAAAGGGGCCGGAAAGGCCACCAACCGCCGCTTTTCCTTTTGTCAACCCGGGGTTAGCAGGCCCCCGGAAGCCCTGGGGCCCAACGGGTTTTGAGTATAAGGACATTGTAACAGGGAATGGGGGGCGGCGCAAGGGCGCCGTCCGGGAGCGCCCCCAAGCCGGCCGCTGCTCCGGGAAGGGAAAAATATTACGGATTTTTCCAAAATCCCTTTACACCCCCTATGAATTCTGCTATCATGATTATAATTCCGATCCGGCGCGGCACTCCACTTTCTGCCCCGTACGGACGAAAAATAAGGAGGAATACCGGCTCACTTCCGGTGCGGCAGTGTGGAGACCTGCCGTAAAGCGGCCAAAGGCCGCGAGAACGCGCTTGCGGAGGCATCGCGTTTCAAAGTGAAAAGCGTATGGCAACTGTATCCCTCAGAGGCATCAAGAAGGTCTATCCCAACACCGAGAAAAAGAAGAAGGGCGATTCCGAGAAGAAGACCAACCTGAAGGTCACCGAAGAAGGCGTCCTGGCGGTTGACAACTTCAACCTGGAGATCGCCGACAAGGAATTCATCGTTCTGGTGGGTCCTTCCGGCTGCGGCAAGTCCACCACGCTGCGCATGGTGGCCGGCCTGGAGGAGATCTCCGGCGGCGACCTCATCATCGACGGCAAGCGGGTCAACGACGTGGCTCCCAAGGACCGCGACATCGCCATGGTCTTCCAGAACTACGCCCTCTATCCCCACATGACCGTCTATGAGAACATGGCCTTCTCCCTGAAGCTGAAGAAGGTGGACAAGGACACCATCGACAAGAAGGTCCGTGAGGCCGCTGAGATCCTGGACATCACCCAGTACCTGGACCGCAAGCCCAAGGCCCTGTCCGGCGGCCAGCGCCAGCGTGTGGCCATCGGCCGCGCCATCGTCCGCAACCCCAAGGTGTTCCTGATGGATGAGCCCCTGTCCAACCTGGACGCCAAGCTCCGCAACCAGATGCGCGCTGAGATCATTAAGCTGCGCCAGCGCATCGACACCACCTTTATCTATGTTACCCACGACCAGACCGAGGCCATGACCCTGGGCGACCGCATCGTCATCATGAAGGACGGCGTCATCCAGCAGATCGGCACGCCTCAGGAGGTCTTTGACCATCCTGCCAACCTCTTCGTGGCCGGCTTCATCGGTATGCCCCAGATGAACTTCTTCGACGCTGAGCTCCTGGTGGAGGGCGGCAAGTATTTCGTCACCGTGGGCGGCGCCAAGGTGGAGCTCTCCGCTGAAAAGCAGAAGAACCTCTCCGCCAAGGGCGTTGCCGCGCAGAGCATCACCCTGGGCGTGCGTCCTCCCCACATCGCTCTGGCCAAGGCCGGCGACAATGCCATCAAGGCCACCATCGACGTGTCTGAGATGATGGGCTCCGAGGTCCACCTGCACGTCAACGCCAACGGCAAGGACGTGGTCATCATCGTCCCCACCATGGATCTGGGCGGCGCTTCCTACTCCTTCGGCAGCGAGCTGTACTTCGGCTTCTCCGGCGAGGTCTGCCATGTGTTCGACAAGGAGACCGGCGCCAATCTGGAATTCTGAGTCCTTACATAAAAAATCTCCGGTACGCAGGTACCGGAGATTTTTTTGTGCCGGTCAGGCGGGCGGGGAATAGAACCCCTGGGGGTGGTGCTTTTCGTCGAAGAGGTGGTTGTAGGCCATGAGGCGGTATTCCATGTATTTGGCCCGGACGTCCTCCGGCAGCGCCTCCGCGTCGTTGGTCACAAGGCCGCCGGCGGTGACGAAGCCCACGGTGGTGGCCACGGGCAGCACCTCCATCAGCTCCGAGAGCAGCACGTCGTACTTGGACAGGGGAATCCCTGCCAACTGCCGGGTCAGCGTGCCCAGGAAGTTGGAGGAGATGCGCAGGCCCTCCGCCTCCGGGATGTCATAGTTGGCCCAGATGAAAAAGGGAGTCTCGTACTGCTGAAGCACCTCCTCCGTGGTGCGCTGGTCCAGGGGCTTGCCGTACAGCTCCTCGTAGAACTCGTTGCCCAGGGAGGGCTGGTGGTCGCCGAACATGACGATCATAGTCCGTTCTTCACTGGCGGAGTAATGCCCGATCAGCTCCTGGAGGGCCTTGTCCGTTTCGTGCATCAGGGAGAAGAACTGGGTGGTGGCGGTGGTGCTGCCTCCTTCCTGACCGACGACTTCCACACTGCGCTCCAGGTTCTTCCAGCCCTGGGCGTAGCCGCTGTGGTTTTGCATGGTGACGTTGAAGAGGAAGG
>JAEDEN010000101.1 GCA_016293265.1 Oscillospiraceae bacterium
GACTGCATCTCCCTGGTGCAGGACACCAGCCACGAGACGGCCAATGAGCTGATGCACCTGGACGGCTATGTGGACGTCCTGATCCCCAGAGGCGGCGCGGGATTGATCCGCACGGTGGCCAGGGAGGCAAGCGTCCCCGTCATCCGCACCGGCGAGGGCGTGTGCCATATCTACATCGACTCCCAGGCGGACCTGGACATGGGCGCCAAGGTCCTTTACAACGCCAAGTGCTCCCGTCCCTCCGTCTGCAACGCCGTGGAGTGCGTTCTGATCGCGGAGGATGTGGCAGAGGCCTTCCTGGCCAGGGCCGTCCCCCTTCTGGACAGCAAAAATGTGGAGCTTCGCTGTGATGGAAAATCCCTTGACATCCTCGGCAGCAGAGCCATTTCCGCCCAGGAGAGTGATTGGGACGCGGAATATGACGACTATATTCTGGCCGTCCGCGTCGTGAAGGATGCGGACGAGGCCATCGACTTCATCAATCATCACGGAACGGGGCACTCCGAGAGCATCATTACCAACAACTACTTTACCGCGCAGCACTTCCTGGACGCGGTGGACGCGGCGGCGGTGTACGTCAACGCCTCCACCCGCTTTACCGACGGCGGCGAATTCGGCTTGGGCGCGGAGATCGGCATCTCCACCCAGAAGATGCATGCCCGGGGGCCCATGGGCCTGGAAGAGCTGACAAGCTGCAAATACATCATCTACGGTGAGGGGCAAGTACGCTAAATGCGTAGAAAGGGCTGATATTATGGCGATTTTTGGTTTTATCGGCACCGGCAACATGGGCGGAGCCCTGGCCAGGGCCATGCGTAAAAACGTGGACGGCCAGCACATCCTCCTTGCCAACCGCACACCGGAAAAGGCGAAGGCCCTGGCAGCAGAGCTTGACTGCACCGCCGCCACAAATGCCGTGACCGCGGCAAAAGCAGACTACATCTTCCTTGGCGTAAAACCCCAGATGATGGCGGGGCTGCTGGAGGAGCTTTCCCCCGTTCTGAAGGAGCGGCAAAGCCGCTTCATTCTGGTGACCATGGCGGCGGGGCTGACCATGGAGCGCATCCGGGAAATGGCGGGCGGGGACTATCCCGTGATCCGAATCATGCCCAATACCCCCGCTTCTATAGGTGAAGGGATGATCCTTTACACATCCTGTGATTGCGTGAAAAAAGAGGAGATTGACCTTTTCTGCTCGGCCATGGGCGGGGCGGGGCGGCTCTCTCCCCTGCCGGAGCACCTGATCGACGCGGGAAGCGCTGTTTCCGGCTGCGGCCCCGCCTTTGTGGACCTTTTCATTGAGGCTCTGGCCGACGGCGGCGTTGCCTGCGGGCTGCCCCGGGGAGCCGCGCTGGAATACGCGGCCCAGATGGTGGCAGGCTCGGCAAGGCTGATCCTTGAAAGCGGCAAGCACCCCGGGGTATTAAAGGACGCGGTGTGTTCCCCCGGCGGCACTACCATCCAGGGCGTCCGGGCACTGGAGGAGGGCGGCTTCCGGGGAACGGTCATGAATGCGGTGATCGCGGCCTACGAGAAAAATTTTGATCTGAAATAACGTCCATTATCGTCAAAAAGGCCTCCGGTCCTCATTTTCGAGGACCAGAGGCCTTTTTACTGGTAAACGTCGGATGCCAGGCTCCTGCCCGGTTGCTTGGGACCATCTGAGGCGCATTCCTTTTTTAATTCGTGGCCATAATCCTGATGTCGGCGGCTTCCAGGCCGGTCTCCGTCATAGCGATGTCGGTGATCTTCGCCACATCCTCCGCCGCAAGCTCTCCGCTTTCCGTGGACACAACCACGCTGAGGCTCTCATCTCCCATGAAGGCCACGCAGTCCGCATAGCCCTTGGCGGTAACCAGATTTTCGATCTGGGCCTCCTGCAGCGTATAAGCCGCCAGCACCTGGATGCCCTCCGAGGCCTCATTCGCCACGGAGGCGTCGGCATTTTCCTGCTCTGCCGCCTCCTGCAGCAAGGCGATGGCGTTGTCCCGGGCCTGCTGGCGGGTGAGCCGGGCGGAGGCGAAATAGTCGGAGCCGGTATAGACCCCCGTCTCATCCACCACGCCGTCCCCCTCCTGGTTGGAAACAAGGGTAGCCTCTCCCAGAATCTTTGTCCCGGCCGCCTCCGTGTCCCCTTCCGTATCGGTATACTTCCAGTTCAGCGCCACCGCCGTGCAAACCAGTACCGCCATGGCCGCCACCGCCGCATTTCGTTTCCACTTTGCTCCCATGCTGCCTTTCCTCCTCCAGATAATCACTGCCATTTTGCCACGGTGATGTGGTCGCTGGTCAGTCCTGTCAGGGCTGCCACCGCCTCCGTCACCGCAAGACGCACCTCCGGCTGGCCGCCTCCCGTGCAGACCACCAACGCCCCCCGGTAGGTGGGATAGAGGGTTTTGACCACCACCGTCTCCTCTCCCCCATCGCCATCCAAAAGCACGGTTTCCGATCTGCGGGAATAATCGTCGGGGGCGGACACGGTGCCGCTGTAGGTCAGTTCTGTGCTTTGGGCCAACTGGCGCTCTCCATCGGAATCCACCGTCAGCATCACCTTCACCTGGCCCACGCCGCTCATGGCGGAGAGAATCTCCTCCATCTCCTGCTGAATATCCGCTGTGACGGGCGCTTCGCGTACCTGAGGCGCCGGATCCTTTTCCGGAAGTCCCCCCGTGGGGATCAGCAGAAGCACAGCTCCCGCCAGCGCCACCAAAACCACATACTTGTACCGTTCCCATAGCTTTTTCGCTCCTTCAGTTTTCTCTTTCATGCCAAACCTGCCTCTCCCGGGGAATACCCAGCTCCGTCTCCATAAGGGACGCGATGGCCTGGGAATAAGGGCCCTCCACTTCCGCCGCCACCGGGACGCTGAGCCCCTCCGCCGTCGGTTCTGTTTCCACCGTCACACGCAGAGACAGTCCCAGTGCCTCCGCTTTGTCCGATATATATGACGCGGTCTTCTCCGCTATGACTGCGGAAAGCGCATCTGCCTGCGTTTCCTCCAGTTCCTCCTGCCGCTGCCCTATCTCCTGCTGCCAGTGGGACAGGTCTGTCTCCAGCAGCTTGGGCGCCAGACCCTTCAGGGGATACAGCAACGCCGAAAGCAGAAGCAGCCCACCGGTAAACTCCGCCACACGGCGCACAGCGCTCTCCGGCAGCAGCATCCGCACCAAAAACACCAGCAGGGACACCGCCACCACCCCGGTGAGCCATCCGCGTACCGCCCCGATCATGGCGTCACCGCCGCCACAAAGCTGAAGACGGACACCAGCAGCAGCACCGCACAGCTTCCAGTCATACCCAGCACCAGTCCAAAAGCCCCGCCCAGTCCGTCGATGAGTTTGCAAAGCCACGGTGCCCCCACGGCGGCGGAGAGAAAGGCCGTCAGCTTGTAGAGCAGGTACTGCACCCCCAGGTGCAAAAAGGGCAGGGCACATCCGGCCAGGATGGCCAGCATCCCGAAAACCCCCACAGTGTTTTTCAGCAGTCCAGCTCCTGTCAGCACGGTCTCCGAGGCCTCCGCGATGATACCCCCCACCACCGGCACCACCCCGGAAATGGCGGCCTTGGTGACCTTCACCGCCGCCGCGTCCGCTGCGCCGGTAATGACGCGGGCAACGGAGAGGTAGACGGTAAACAGCAGCAGCGCCGTGGTCAGCGTCCAGGTAATAACCTTTTTCATCCCCTCGGCGATGGCGGCAAGGCGGGCTTCCTGCAGGCAGCTCCCGGCAGCAAGAACGCCGATGTAAAGGCAGCACAGCGGCATGAGAAAAACGTTGATAAGGCTGATGAGGAGGCTCACCAGGAACACCGTGGTCACCTGCTGCATGGTGGCAGAGGTCAGTGATCCCGAGGCCGCCGTGGCCGCCGCCAGGGTGGGTAGCAGCACCTTGGAGAAGGTATCCAGCTCTCCGATGGTCCGTCTGCCAAGTCCAATGAGCTCATCCAGGCTCCCGGCGGTGAGCATGGTGACGGCAAGTCCCCCCGCCATGGGCAAAAAAGCGGCGGCTCGTCCACCGCCGGAAAAGCTCTCCACCGCACCGCAGAAAACCGCCAGCAGCAGCACCGAGGCAGCCCCCCGCAGGCGGCTTCGCAAAATATCCTTTCCCTCCTCCAAAACGCCCTCTGCGATGGCGGCGATCCCCCGGGAAAAGCCCTCCGGGCCGGATACGTCCTCCGCCATCCATTCCTCCGCCCCCTCCGGCAGGGCCTCTTGCAGCTCCCGGGGCACCTCCGCCGCCCGGGCTGAAATGGTCAGGGCGGCCAAAACCAGCAACAGCAGCATCATCCATCGTTTCATTTCATCAGCTCCAGTATCAATCTCAGCACGGAGCGCAGCAGCGGTACAGCCGCCGCCAGGGCGCAGACTGCCCCCGCCGTCTCCACAACGCCGGCCAGGGCCCGTTCCCCCGCGTCCCGGCAGAGGTCGCCGCCGATCCGCACCACAATGGCGATGGCCACCGTTTTGTACAGGGGGGAAAACCAGCCTTCCGGCAGGCCGCTTTCCTCACGAAGTCCGCGAAAAAGGGTCTCCAGCTCCCCCAAGGTATCAGACAGGGCCAGCAGCCCCACTGCCACCGTGGCAAGGCTCAGCGCCAGCGCGATTTCCGGCGTTCCCTTCTTCACCACCAGCGCAAGAAGGGCTGCGGCCACACAGATGGCCGTGATTTTTCCGATCAGTTCCATTTCAAAAATGAAACAGGCGCTTGATGAGGTCGAACAGGGCGCTGATCTGCTGCACCATCATCATAAGGACCACCACCAGCCC
>JAEDEN010000102.1 GCA_016293265.1 Oscillospiraceae bacterium
AGAATAAAGCCCGTCATACGGACGATACCGCCCACTTGGGGCGCGGAGATGGACTCCTGCATGACCCACCGCTGCTTCAGCCCGATTCGCTTGCCGGAAAAGATAAAGATCGCCACAGCCATGGTAACCACGCCCATGCCGCCCACCTGGATCAACAGCAGAATGACCAGCTGACCAAACTCAGACCAGTAGGTGGCGGTGTCATGTACCACAAGCCCAGTCACACAGGTGGCTGAGGTGGCCGTAAAAAGGGCGTCGGCAAAAGAGGCTCCACCCCATTCCTGAGTGGAAAAAGGCAGCATCAGCAGTGCCGTCCCCAACAGGATCAGCAGCAGAAAGCCGAAGATGATGATGCGGGCGGGTGACACCCGCTCGCTTTTCCATAAAGGCGCAAACACCGCCTGAAGCTTTTCTCTGAACACGCGGTCACTGCCCCCCTTAAAGTATCAGAGCGTATAAAGATTATAGCACGGAAGAAATGAGGAGTTTATTAGGGTTCTTCACAGGGCATTAAGATTGAATAAAGGCGGGTAAGCCCTGGCTACAAGTATCCCACGGCATTTATACAATCTTAATCTCCTGCGGAAAACGCAAATCTCACCCATAGATGTTTACGTTTATAATGAAATCAGGGAACGTGGTTTCATTGACCGTTTGCGCTTTGGGGAGGGAACTGTATGGAAGCCTTTGCGCTGATCGCTGGTTTTCTTTATATTGCGGTGGTAGGATATCTCGCCATGGACCGCCTTGGGCATTTTCTGGACAAGGGCGGCATCTCTCCCTATTGGGATGAAACGGAGGAACGGCAGGCCCAGGACGCAAAAAAGGAGCCCGTGCATACGGACTCTTTCGGCAAGCAAGAGGGTTGCAATCCCCCGCACTCCAAGGTAGTATAAGGAATACCACAAAAGAAAGGGGGCGGTTTTCCATGACGGACGGGTATCGTCCGGACTCTGAAGTGATGCTGCAGGAACTCCAGCAGACAGAAGGCCAGCTGAGAGGCCGGCTGAAGATCTTTTTCGGCTATGCCGCCGGGGTCGGCAAGACCTACGCCATGCTGGAATCCGCCCGCCGGGCCAAAGGCGCCGGCGTGGACGTGGTGGCAGGCTATATCGAACCCCACACCCAGCCTGAGACGCGGGCATTGTTGGATGGACTGGAACTGCTTCCCCCCAAGATTATCCCTTACAAAGGAATGGAGCTGCGGGAATTCGATCTGGACGCGGCGCTGGAGCGCCATCCTCAGCTGATCCTGGTGGACGAACTGGCCCATACCAACGCCGAGGGCAGCCGCCATGTAAAACGCTATCAGGATGTGCAGGAACTGCTGCGTGCAGGCATCGATGTCTATACCACCGTCAACGTGCAGCATCTGGAAAGTCTCAACGACAAGGTGGCCGCCATCACCGGCGTGTCCGTTACCGAGCGCATCCCGGACAGCGTGTTCGACTCCGCCGATCAGGTGGAGCTGGTGGATCTGGAGCCCGCCGACCTGCTGGAGCGGCTGCGGGCGGGGAAGACCAGGCAGGCCGGGCAGGCCAAGGGAAACTTTTTTGCTGGCAAGAATCTGGCCTCCCTCCGGGAGATCGCCCTGCGCCGGACAGCGGACCGCCTGGACGCGGCTCCGTGGTCCGAGGGAAACGAAAAGCCGAAGGCGGGGGAACATATTCTGACTTGCCTTTCCGCCTCTCCATCCAATCCCAAGGTCATCCGCACCGCCGCCCGGATGGCAAGGGCCTTCCACGGCGCCTTCACGGCCCTGTTCGTGGAGACGCCGGATTATGCGTCCATGTCCGAAGAGGACCGCAGGCGTATCAGCACCAATGTCCGCCTGGCAGAGGAACTGGGTGCCCGGATCACCACCACCTACGGCGATGACCCCGCGGTGCAGATTGCGGAGTATGCCCGCATCAGCGGCATCTCCAAGGTGGTTCTGGGCCGCAGCCCCCACCGGAAGGGATTTCGGCGAACCAAAAACTTGGTGGACCGGCTCAATGACCTTGCCCCGGATCTGGATATCTATATCATCCCGGACCAACAGGGAAACAGCCTGACAAAGCACGCCGATCATCCCCGCCGGAGCGAGGAGCGGCTTTCCGCCGGGGACCTTCTGAAGATGCTGTCCGTTCTGGCGGGTTGTACACTGGGCGGCTACTTCTTCGCCGCTCTGGGCATCTCAGACACCAACATCATCCTGCTCTACCTGCTGGGCGTGCTGGGCATCGCCATGGTCACCACAGGGCGCAGTTACAGTCTGCTTTCCTCGCTGCTGTCGGTGCTGCTGTTCAACTTTTTCTTCACGGAGCCTTATTTTTCTCTGCGGAGCGATTCCAGCTACGTTGCCACCTTCGGCATCATGTTCATCGTGGCCCTGCTCAGCAGCTCTCTGACCATCCGGGTCAAGACCCAGGCGAAGATGAATGCCGACAAGGCCTACCGTACCGCCATCCTGCTGGAATCCAGCCACAAGCTGCAGACGGCGGACAGCGCGGAGGCCATTCTGACCGTCACCGCCCAGCAGTTGGGACACCTGTTGGAGCGGGATCTGGTGGTCTATCCCACAGACGGAAAGGGCGGGCTGCTGCCAGCAGTAACCTTCCCCTTCGCGGAGGAGCAGGATCTTTCGACGCTGCTGATACCTGATGAGGAAGCGGTGGCGGAGTGGGTCCTGAAAAACAACAAGCACGCCGGAGCGACCACCAACACCCTGCCGGGCGCCAAGTGCCTGTATCTCTCCATCCGGGGTACCGGAGGCGCTCTGGCGGTGGTGGGCATCGCCGTGGAAGGCGGCCATCCGCTGCAGTCCTTTGAGAAAAACCTGATGGTGGCTCTGCTGGATGAATGCGCCCTGGCGCTGGAAAAAGAGATCACCATGCGGGAGAAGCAGCAGGCGGAGGCCCAGGCAGGCCAGGAAGCCCTGCGGGCCAATCTGCTGCGTGCCATCTCCCATGACCTGCGGACCCCCCTTACCAGCATTTCCGGCAACGCCAATATCCTGATGGAGCGTGCAGACCAACTGGAGCCTGAAAAGTGCCGCAGTCTCTTTACCGCCATCTACGATGATGCCATGTGGCTCATCAATCTGGTGGAAAACCTGCTGGCTATCACCAAAATCGAGGATAACCATGTCAACATGAACATGGAACCGGAGCTGCTGGAAGATATCTTTTCGGAAGCCTTCTCCCATTTGGACCGAAACGCCTGTAAACACCATATCCACACAGAGCTGTCCGACGATATGCTGATGGCTGATATGGACGCCCGGCTGATGGTGCAGGTGGTCATCAACATCGTAAACAACGCCATCAAATACACACCCGAGGGCTCCCACATCACGCTGTCCGCCGAAAGGTCAGGGCAATTGGTCGTCGTAGAGATCGCCGACGATGGTCCGGGTGTCTCTGACGAAGCCAGAGAACGGCTCTTTGACCGGTTCTATACCGTGGGCAATGAACGGGGCGACGGGCGGCGCGGCCTGGGACTGGGTCTCTCCCTCTGCAAGTCCATCATCACCGCCCACGGCGGCACCATCGAAGCGATCAAAAACGAGCCCCAGGGAACCATATTCCGCTTCACCCTGCACGCATCGGAGGTAAACGCCCATGAATAAACCACAAATTCTGTTCGTTGAGGACGATACTGCTGTTGGCAATCTGATCGCCACGACGCTGGAGACCCAGGACTACCAGTTTCACCGGGCGAAAAACGGTCAGCAGGCGATCCTGGACGCGCTTTCTTTCCGCCCTGACGTGATGCTGCTGGATCTGGGACTGCCGGATATGGACGGTATTGAAATCATCAAAAAGATCCGCTCCTGGAGCAATATGCCCATTATCGTGGTGTCCGCCCGAGCCGACGACTGGGACAAGGTGACCGCTTTGGACGCCGGGGCGGACGACTATCTCACAAAGCCCTTCTCTGTGGACGAGCTGTTGGCCCGGCTGCGGGTTGCTCTGCGGCGGGTACGGTATGACAGCCAGAAAACCAGCGAGGCATCCGCTCGTTATCAAAACGGTGGCCTGGTCATCGACTACGCTGCCGGCTGCGCCTGGCGGGACGGAGAGGAACTGCATTTGACCCCGATTGAGTACAAGCTGCTGTGCCTGCTGGCTAAAAACACCGGCAAGGTGCTGACTCACAATTATATCATCAGCGAGATTTGGGGCGGCTCAGCCGACAATGCCGCCTCGGAACTTCCTTCCCTGCGGGTCTTTATGGCTACCCTGCGGAAGAAATTGGAAACAGACCAGAGCCATCCCCAGTACATCCAGACCCACATTGGCGTGGGTTACCGCATGATCCAGCACAATCGGGACAGTGCGGTGTCACCGGAAGCCTGAAAGCATCCGTACTGCCGACCGATACCGGTGGCAAAATATGATTCTCCATAAATCGTTGAGTCTTATACGATATATTCTTCTTCCTTCACCACAAAACGCCCGGCCGAAAATCGGCTGGGCGTTTTGCATACTGATAGAATCGAATCATCGTTTTCAATACTGAGCGCATAAAGCTGCTATGCGGAAGGTCAAAAGCCTTTCAAATGAGGGAACATCATTGCCGCCTTATGAATCTTTCAACCAGTCAACATACTCTTCCAGCGTAATCTTCCCGCTGTCACACTCGGCCTTCTTTTCTCTGGCACGTTCACCCCAGGCGTATAGTTCCTCCGGCAGGATTTTCCCAGACTTCGTCCAGGCAAA
>JAEDEN010000103.1 GCA_016293265.1 Oscillospiraceae bacterium
ACCCTGCCGCCATTGCCCGCCTGCTTCCTCCCCCGCTGAAGCCCTTCTCCATCCCTGTGGTGACACTGTCCGTCTGCCATGTGAAGGAACCTACGTTTGCCGATGACTATTACGAAGCCATTCTGGGTGTCTATGCCACTTATGGCACCACCTTGGGCCTGTATCCTCTGGGCCTGGTGCTGGGCGGTCCCGGTGCCGAAATGGCAGTCCAGTGTGGCCGGGATAACGGATCCATCCCCAAGAAACTGGGGGCTGAGTTCGTCATCCGGCGCAGCGGCGATTCCGTCACGGCTCAGGTCACCCGCCGGGGCACTCAACTGGTGGACCTGAAGATGGAGCTCGGTCAGTACAACAGCCCCTTGACCGGTACACTGTATCAGTTCCCGGCTCCAGGCAAAAAGACCTACGGCGGTGGTTTCTACTTCCATTTTGACCGGGAACCTGACCAGCAGGGCATCAGTCACTTTATGAACGGCTGCCTGCTGCAGAACCTGTGCGAATATACATACCACACCTGGGAACCCGGCTTTGCCGCATTGCAGCTTCGGTCCTCTGTGGACGATCCCTGGGCGGAACTGCCTATCCACACCATCGTGGGCGGTGCATACTCCAGCAACGACTTGATGGTTCACAAGCTGAATCTGGCGGAGAAGGTAGACGCTGATGCGGTGGTGCCCTATCTCCTCACCGGGCGCTATGACCGGACAGCGTTTATGGAAACAGGCCGGATCTGAGGAGGCCCTATCACCTGATTACACCCAAAGAAATATCATCTTTCACTGACTATATGAAATGGAAAGGAAGCGCACATGATGAAACTGGAGAACAAAGTTGCCATTATCACCGGATCGACCCGCGGCATTGGCCGCGCTACTGCCAAACTTTTTGCCGCCGAAGGCGCTAAGGTTGTCGTGGTGGGCACTAACGTAGAATTGGGCGATAGCTGCGTGGCTGAAATCAAGGCCGACGGCGGCGAGGCCATTTTCTGCAAGACCGATGTTACCTCTGAGGAGAGTCTGGCTGCGCTGGTGAAGGCTGCGCTGGATACATACGGCCGCATTGACATTCTGGTGAACAACGCGGGTGTGGGCGGTTCTACCGCTAACATGAATGACATCACCATGGATGAATGGAATAAAGTCCTGGCAACCAATCTCACCGCACCCTTCATGCTGTGCAAGAAGGTGATCCCTGTCATGGAGGAACAGGGCGGCGGCGCTATCGTCAACATTGCCTCCATGGCCTCCACTGGCGCGGGCCGGGGCGGGTTAGCCTATACCTCCGCTAAGCACGGTCTGCTGGGGCTGACCAGGCAGATGTCTATGGATCATGGCCGCACCGGCGTTCGTATCAATGCCGTGCTCCCGGGTCCCATTGAGACAGATATGATCGCTCGCGTTCTGGCAATCCCGCAGCATCCGGTGTGCATGAAGATCAAAATGAGCCCTGCCACACGAGCCGGCAGACCCGATGAGGTCGCACAAGCAGTTGCGTTCTTGGCGAGCGATGAAGCAAGCTTTATCCATGGTGCGGCTTTGGCTGTGGATGGTGGCTACACTATTTTCTGAGCGTCTGTGAAAGAACCGTAAACAATAACTAATGTGTACATTGACAAAGGAGCTGGTAGCCGTCATGGCTGCCAGTTCCTTTGTTAAGATGCCTTTTTGCAGATATCGGGTAGGTTCATGGATTAAGGCATTTGTTCCTTTAGGTACTTCTTATCAGTATCATAGACACGAAAATAGCCAGCGGGACCGGAGCTTGGTTCCACTGGCCATTTCTCTAAATCAATTCAAAACCGTTCATCTATTATTCTTCCCATACTGTTCCCGCAAGCTCTGATGTCCTTCCTGATCGTGGCGCCGAAAATCATCTGCCGTAAACAGTTCCCACTGCGGTTCCGCCGCACGCAAGTCGAGGTTCATCATCTTCTCCGGGTAATAGATTGCCGGGTCAAACTGGATGTTTGCGGCCACCCGGCGCTGCCAAACTGTCTCGTCTATGAGCTCCGCCTTACTGAAAGCAATCCAGTTTTACCCGTACAGAAATAGACCTTATTTAAATTGTTTTTCGCATCTTACAACGTCACGCCATCCGCAGAATGATAGCTCATCATTTCATTTTCTCCGTCAAAGCCAAAAAAGGAGCAATTCCCCCAAATGCAGAAATGTGACTGCTTAAATTCATCAATGATCCTGTTCTTCGATTTTCAGGATGAAGGCATCAAGAATTTGATTCACCAGTTGCGGCGCGTCCGTGTTGGAATTATGCCCCGCGTTTTCCAACCAGCAAATGGGAATCCCAGTCCGCTCATGCCACACCTTGTTGTAACGGATGCAGGAGCCGGCATGATCCTTCTCCCCGCAGATCAACAGCGCCGGGCATTGCAGCCGATACGGCAAGTCCGCTTCCATGGCCTCCGCCAGAATGCGGAACCCATGTCCTGAAATCTTCGCATAGCGTTCCTGATCCCCGTCGTAGGTCATCATCATATCATGCATCAAATTCCGGCCGTATTCCGTCGTTGCTACGCCCCGGGTGCCGGAGCACAGCAGCCACTTCCATGGATAGTGACGGTACACGGGCTCCATTCTTTTCAGGAGCCACAGCTCCACCCCGGTCACATAGCTGCGCTGCAGCGGAGCGGAATCGATGGCCACAAATCCCCTCAACTTCTCCGGGTATAACTCCGCGTAGGCCTGCCCTACATAACCGCCCATGGATTGGCCAATGATAACCGGCTTGTCCAAGCCCTCCGAGCGGAGTATCCCGTCCACCCATTTTGCCTTGTCCATCAGGCTGAATGAAAATTCGAACGGCCATGAAGCAGCGTGCCCGGGCGCATCCCAGACAACCACATTGTAGTTGCCTTCAAAATACGCCGTTTGCTTTTCAAACAGCCGATGATCCGCCGTCAGCCCCGGCAAAAACACCAGGGTCAGTTTACGATTGTCAGTTCTGTCATTGATCCAGTAATGGATCGTACCGCAGGGCGTTTTCCAGGTTTTCTCACGCATACGGTCAGCCTCACAGATTCAGGAACCGCTGCAAGTCCCGGTTGCTTCCGAGAACAAAAATCGTCTCATCCGCCCGGAAGCAATGGGTGGGGCCGGGCAAAGGCTCCAGATTCCCGTTATATTTCGTGGCCAGCACATTGATGCGGTACTTCTGCCGGACTGCCAGATCTACGATGGTCTTGCCCACCCAGGACGCCGGCACCGCGGTTTCAAAAATTGAGTGGTCATCTGTCAGTTCAATGTAATCAAACACATGGTCCGCGGTATACCGCACCGCTGCCCAACTGGCCATCTGCTTTTCCGGATAGATCACATCGTCCGCGCCGTTGCGCAGCAAAAATTTGGCATGGACATCACGGGTGGCCCGGGACAATACGAAGGGGGCGCCATTCTCTTTCAGCAGTGCGGTGGTCTCCAGGGAACTTTGGAAATCATCACCGATGGCGACGACGCACAGGTCAAAATTCCGCACGCCCAGAGATGCAATGAACTGCTCATTGGTGCTGTCCCCGATCTGGGCGTTGGTCACCAAGGGAAGAATGTCATTGACCCGATCCTCATTCCGGTCCACAGCCAGCACCTCATGGTGCAGCTCCTTCAGCTTTTCCGCCATGTGGCGGCCAAAACGCCCGAGTCCGATCAAAAGCACAGATTTCATATGGATACTCCTTTTAACCTACCGTTACCGGTTCCTGCGGGAATTGAGAGGAAACGGCCCGATTGTTGGCCGTAAATGCGTAGATCATGGTCAGGCCGCCCGCGCGTCCGAAGTACATAAGAAACGCCAGGATCATTCTGCACGGCAGAGAAAACCGCGCCGTGCCGCCCAGAGACAGGCCTACCGTACCGATGGCGGAGGCCGCTTCAAACAGCGCGTCCATCAGCGGGACCCGGTCAATGCAGCAGATCAGGATGCCGCCCATTAGGAAAAACAGAAAGTACAGAAGGAAGATGGCGCAGGCACTCTGGAGCGCGCCGTCCTGCACCCGCCGCCCGTAACACTGGGCGCTGCGCCGTTTTTTAAAAACCGCGATGGCGCTCAGAATCAAAACCGCAAATGTAGTTGTCTTGAAGCCGCCGGCCGTCGAACCTGGGGAGCCGCCGGTGAGCATCAGCAGGATGGTCAGCAGTTGGCTGGGCTCGGACATCTGCGCCAGGTCCACCGTGTTGAAGCCCGCGGTCCTGGGGGTGACAGACTGGAACATCGCTGCCAGCACTTTCTCTATGGGAGACAGGACGTCCCATTGCGGGAGGCGGAACTCGTACAGCAGGAAGAACAAAAAGCCAAACAGCAGCAGTCCCGCTGTCGTGACCAAAATGAGCTTGCTTTGCAGCCGGTACTCCTTGAACCGGAAGCGCCGGGCGGAAATATCCTGCCAGGTCAAAAATCCCAGGCCACCCACCACGATCAGCAGCATGACGGTGATGTTAACGATGGGGTCTCCGGTGTAGCCGGTCAGGGAGGAAAACGGCGACTTCACGCCCATCAAATCGAAGCCGGCGTTGCAGAAAGCGGAGATAGCATGGAACACCGCGTACCATAGACCGCGCCCCAAGCCAAACTCCGGGCAGAAGCGAAACGCCAAAATCAGCACGCCCACGCCCTCAATGGCAAAGGCAGTCTTCAGAATAAAGCCCGTCATACGGACGATACCGCCCACTTGGGGCGCGGAGATGGACT
>JAEDEN010000104.1 GCA_016293265.1 Oscillospiraceae bacterium
GCTTGATGCCGTTGCCCTTGATGCGGCCGGTGGAGTCCAGGTGGGGGCCGGCGCAGAGGTCGGTGAACTCGCCCTGCTTGTAGAAGCTGATGGTGGCGTCCTCGGGCAGGTCGTTGATCAGCTCCACCTTGAAGGGCTCCCCCTTCTCCTCCATGAACTTGACGGCCTCGGCCCGGGGCAGCTCAAAGCGCTCCAGCTTCAGCTTCTCCTTGCAGATCTTGCGCATCTCAGCCTCGATCTGCTCCATGTGCTCGGGCGTGATGGCAAAGGGAGAGTCCAGGTCATAGTAGAAGCCGTTGTCGATGGAAGGGCCGATGGCCAGCTTCACCTCGGGCCAAAGGCGCTTGACGGCCTGGGCCAGTACGTGGGAACAGGTGTGCCAGTAGGTCTTGCGGTACTCCTCGTTCTCAAAGGTATAGATGCTTTCTTCGGACATAATGCGTATTCCTCCATTTCGTGAGGGGTGAAAACAAAAATCCCACCCCTGAAACATCAGGGGTGAGATACGAAAACGTATTCCACGGTTCCACCCTGCTTGCACCGGAAACGGTGCCGCTCGTGACCTCTGTAACGTGAGGTGGACGTCCCAGCCTACATATCGGTGGGCGGCTCCAAGGCGGTGACTGGCTCCGAAGCCGATGAGCGCCGCTTCCAGCCAATGGCGGGCCTCTCTGACATCTCCTCCGGACAGCGTCCTTTTCCAAGCCTTTTATAATCGAAAAGTATGATATCACTCCCCTTTTTCCTTGTCAAGCCCCCTTTTTCGGAGTCCCTTTTCCCCCAGTGCTGCCGTGCTCCAGCTCCGCCGGTTTCACCGGCCGCCTCTTCTTCGGGCAGTTCGGCAGGATGCTATGGCGAACCGGAATTTCTCAGGCCTCTTCCTTCTGGGCAAATTGCAAAAGGGCCAGACACGCAAGTCCCATCCCAAGCATTCCCAGGGCAGATTTGCTTTCCACCTGATCCATGAAAGAAAGCACCGCAACCGCAACCCCCATTGCCAGCGCAACTCCTTTCAATATAAGCATCACCATTTCCCCGATCCTTTTATGCGCCGTGTTCTCCTTTGATCCGGCCTCCACCTGCATCAATTCATCAACAGACACACCGAAAATCCCGGCGAGCTTCGGAAGGGAGCTGACATCGGAAAACGACAGGTCTCTCTCCCATTTTGATACAGCCTTGTCTGTCACACCCATCTTATCGGCAAGTTCAAGCTGCGTCATTCCCTTTTCCTTGCGTAATGATGCAATCATATTTCCAAAAGTTTGCTTTTCCATGGTTCCTTCACTCCTTCGCTTCAGTGACTGCATACTACCACTCCTCCGCTCTACACGCAACCGACCGCCAGTTTAGGGCGCTCAACCTTCCGTTTACCTGCTTTTCCACCGGGTTTCCCGCCGAACCCCTGCTTTTTCCGCCCTGTGGGGCCGGGATGGTCCCCTGCCCTTTCCAAGGAAAACACAGGGGGAACCGCAAACATTCCGCAATAGATGCAGAAGAACGCCCAAATAAGTCTGCGGCTGCTTCGGGCGTTCTTCTCTGTATTCAGATAGCGGCTTTCTCAGCCCTGACCGCGAAATACGGCCCTATGGACAAGGTCCTTTCCGCGGCCTCCTTTTTCCCTCAGGCGGACTGAATGATGTCCTTGTTCTTCACGAAATACTCCACGCCGGAATACAGCGTGGTGATGGCGATGACCCAAACACACAGGGTGTTCACCAGGGCCGGGATAGGCAGGAACATGACGACGATGCACACCATGGTGGAGGCGGTCTTCACCTTTCCGGACCAGCCGGCGGCGATGACCCGGCCCTTGTCGGAGGCGATCATCCGCAGGCCGCTGACGGCGAACTCCCGGCAGATGACGATGAGCAGCGCCCAGGCGGGCATCTGCCCGATCTCCACGAACCACAGCATGGCCGCCGTCACCAGCATCTTGTCCGCCAGGGGGTCGGCGAACTTGCCGAAGTCCGTCACCAGGTTGTACTTCCGGGCGATCTTGCCGTCCAGCAGGTCGGTGAAGCTTGCGATGATGAAGATGGCCAGCGCCACCCAATTGCTGCCGGGGAAGCCCCAATACAGCACTCCCATGAAGACAGGGATCAAAATAATGCGCAAAAGTGTCAATTTATTAGGTAAATTCATAAATTACATCTCCTCTTTTCATGAAACCATCTCGCCGGTGATCTCCCCGTCCATCACGCCGGTGAAGCGCACCTGCACAAAGGTGCCGGCCTCCACCTGGTCGTCGGCGGTGAAATAGATGCGCCCGTCGATCTCCGGGGATTCGGCGTAGCTGCGGCCGAAGAACATCTGGGCCTGGGGGTCGAAGCCCTCGCACAGCACTTCCCGCTCCTGGCCCAGGATGGAATCATGGTAGTCGTCGATGATGTCGGACTGGACGTCCACCAGCAGCTCCGTGCGGCGCTTGGCCTCCTCGGTGTCCACGTGGTCCATCAGGGCGGCCCGGGTGCCCTCCTCGGGGGAGAAGGTGAAAATGCCCGCCCGCTCGATGCGCTCGTCCCGCAGGAACTGGCACAGCTCCTCGAAGGCGGCCTCGTCCTCATAGGGCAGTCCCGCGATAAGGCTGGTGCGCAGCACCAGGTTGGGGATGCGGCTGCGGAGCTTGTCCACCAGGGCCACCAGGTCGGCCTTGGTGTCCCGGCGGTTCATGGCCTTGAGGATGGTGTCGTTGCAGTGCTGCATGGGGATGTCCAGGTAGGGCAGGATCTTCTCCTCCCGGGCGATGGTGTCGATGAGCTCGTCGGTGATCTCGTCGGGATAGAGGTAGTGGAGCCGGATCCAGTGGAAGTCCAGCTTGCACAGCTCCCGCAGCAGCTCCGCCAGCTTATGCTCGCCGCTCCAGTCGGTGCCGTAGCGGGTGATGTCCTGGGCGATGACCAGCAGCTCCTTCACCCCGGAGTCCGCCAGCTCCGCCGCCTCCTCCAAAAGCTCCTCCATGGGGCGGCTGCGGTACTTGCCCCGCAGGGAGGGGATGACGCAGTAGGCGCAGTGGTTGTCGCACCCTTCGGCGATGCGCAGGTAGGCGTACCAGGGAGGGGTGGAAAGAATCCGCTCCCCGCTCTGGCCGGCGGTGTGGATGTTGCCCATATGGCAGGGGCGCACCGTATCGGACATGACCTCCCGGATGGCATCGGCAATGTCGCCGTAGCTGCCGGTACCCAGGATGCCGTCCACCTCCGGCAGCTCCTTCAAAACGTCCTCCTTGTAGCGCTGGGCCATGCAGCCGGTAACCAGAATCTTTTTCACCTTTCCGGCCTTTTTCAGCTCCGCCATCTCCAGGATATTGCCGATGGCCTCCTCACAGGCGGAGGCCAGGAAGCCGCAGGTGTTCACCACCACCACGTCCGCTCCCTCCGGCTGGATCTGGATGGTGTAGCCGGCAGCCTGGACGGTGGCCATCATCTGCTCGCAGTTCACCTGGTTCTTGGCGCAGCCAAGGGAAATAAAGGAAACAGTATAACTCAATTTCGGTAGCCTCTCAGTCTTCAAAATCAGTTTGTGTCAGCCGGCCCATAACGCTTTTCACCTCTCCCCAGGGATAGCCCCGGCGAAGGAGGGCGTCAACCAGCCGTTTCTTCTCTTTCTCATCCGGCACGCGGCCCCGGAGCCTGGAGGTGAGGAAGGCCTCGATCTGGGCCTCATCCCCGGGGGCCTCCTCCATGGCCTCCTCCCACAGCTCCCGGGGGACGCCCTTTTCATAGAGCTTCTCCCGGATGCGGGCGGGGCCGTATCCCCGCCCGGCATAATGGCGCACCAGGGCGGCGGCGTAAGCGGCGTCGTCGATGGCGCCGATGGCCTCCAGCCACTCGGCGGCGTAGCGGGCCTCGTCCCCGGAGGCCCCTTTTTCCCTCAGCTTTTTCTCCAGGGAGGCCCGGGACATGGCCCGCCGGCCGATCAGGTCGGCGGCGGCAGCCTTCACATCGGAGACCCCGGCGGCGGCCTTCAGGCGGCGGAGGGTCTCCTCATCCAAGCAGTCCCCGGCCCGGAGGCCGAAGTCCAGCAGCTCCTGCTCCGTGATCTTGAGGAGCGTCCCGTCTTCCAGAAAGACCAGGATCCTCCCCCGCTTGTGCTTTGACGCCTCGATGCGCTCAATCCACATCGTTGAAATCGTCGGCGCTCACATCCACGGCCCGGCCTGCGGCACGGGCGGCGATGCGGGCCTGATTGCTCATGAGCTTGTCGAAATTCTTGCGGATATCCGCCTCCAGCTGCCGGGCCACCTCGGGATTCTCCTTGAGATACCTTCTGGCGGCGTCCCGGCCCTGGCCGATGCGCGTCTCCCCCATGGAGAACCAGGAGCCGGACTTCTGCACCAGGTCCAGCCGCACGCCCAGGTCCACCAGCTCGCCCTCCCGGACGATGCCCTCGCCGTACATGATATCAAACTCCGCCTCCCGGAAGGGGGGCGCCACCTTGTTTTTCACCACCTTGGCCTTGGTGCGGTTGCCCACCACCTCGCTGCCGTTTTTGATGGCCTCCACCCGGCGCACGTCGATGCGCACAGAGGCATAGAACTTCAGCGCCCGGCCGCCGGTGGTGACCTCGGGGTTGCCGTACATGACGCCCACCTTTTCCCGGAGCTGGTTGATGAAGATGACGATGGTGTTGGTCTTGCCGATGGCGCCGGTGAGCTTGCGCAGGGCCTGGCTCAT
>JAEDEN010000026.1 GCA_016293265.1 Oscillospiraceae bacterium
CTCGTCGGGCTCATAACCCGGAGGCCGCAGGTTCAAGTCCTGCCTCCGCAACCATAAAAGTCCTGAAATCTTGCGATTTCAGGACTTTTTCTTCGCTTTTTATTCAAAAAGATTGGGTGAAAAATCTGGGTCAGCGCCATGACCCTGACGCTGACCCATACGGGGATCAGAGGTTTATAAGTTGTGGAAATCTGTTATCCCGGTTCCGGACAGGAACTTTTCCAGCCTGTTCAGGCCCTCTGTGAGATCCTCCAGGGAGGCGGCGTAGGCCCAGCGGACGAATTTGGGAGCGCCGAAGCCGGTGCCGGGGACCAGGGCCACCTTGCCGTGGCGCAGGAACAGGCTTCCGAAGTCGTCGGCGGTTTCCACCACCGTGCCGAACAGCTCCCGGCCAAAGAGCTTTTCCACATTCATCATCACGTAGAAGGCCCCCTCCGGCTTGATGCAGCTGACCCCCCGATCCGGTTGACGCGCTCCACGGTATAGTTGCGGCGGGCCTCAAAGTCCCGGCGCATCTCCTCAACGGAGTCCTGAGGGGCGGACAGGGCCAGAAGGGCTGCCGCCTGGGAAATGGTGCAGGGAGAGCCGGTGCAGTGGCTCAGATAGTTGCCGATGACCCTGGAGATGGCGTCTGGGGCGGCCACGTAACCGATGCGCCAGCCGGTCATGGCGTAGGACTTGGACACGCCGTTGATCAGCAGGGTGCGCTCCTTCATCCCGGGGGCCATGGCGGCCATGCTGACGAACTCTCTCTGATCGTATACCAGGTGGCAGTAGACCTCTTCGGAGATCACGTAGAGGTCCTTCTCCACACATACTTTGGCGATCGCCTCCAGCTCCCGGCGGCTGTACATCATGCCGGTGGGGTTGGAGGGATTGTTCAGAATCATGCATTTCGTCCTGGGGGTGATGGCGGCGGCCAGCTTTTCCGGAGTGATCTTAAAGCGCTCTTCCTCCGTGGCCTCCACCACCACGGGCACACCGCCGGCCATCCGGATCAGCTCGATGTAGCTGACCCAGTAGGGTGCAGGCAGGATCACCTCGTCCCCGGGATTGACCAGGGCCCGCAGGGCTACATAGACACAGGTCTTGGCTCCGTTGGAGACAGAGATTTCGGAGGGCTGGTAGTCCAGGCCGAGATCCTCCTTCAGCCTCCGGCAGATGGCGCCGCGAAGCTCCGCCGTGCCCACGGCGGGGGTGTATTTCGTGTCGTTGTTCCGGATGGCCCGGATGCCGCCTTCCTTAATGTGGCCGGGGGTGGGAAAATCCGGTTCCCCGGCGCCGAAGCCGATCACGGGCTGTCCCTCTGCTTTCATTTGCTTAAACATGGAATCAATGGCCATTGTGGTGGATGGCTGGATCGCCAGGGCAAGATCAGATAATTTTTTCACGTTCTACCGCCATTCTGTCATGTAATGGGAGTACCTGTGGGTGGGGCGGAGAAACTCTCCGCCGGGGAAGCGCAATTCCGGGGAGCCTGTACGCTGGTTTCTGATGAAATTTTATCATAAAATCCGCAAATGTGCATGATGGGAAGGGGATATTCTTTTGAAAAATTGAGATTCCGGGATGGGGGCGCCTGACCATACGGCGATTGTGTTCCCCAGAAAAGTATGATATAGTACAGAAAAATGCTGTAGGGGGAGGCGGGTCCATGAATCTGCAGCAGCTCTACTATTTTCAAAAGATCGCCGAATGCCAGCAATATACCCTGGCGGCACAGGAGCTCCACGTGACCCAGGCCGCCCTGAGCTATGCCATATCCAACCTGGAGCGGGAGCTGGGGGGGAAGTTTTTTGAGCGGACAGGGAAAAAGGTCCTTTTGACCGAGTGCGGAAAGGCCTACCTGGCCTGTGTCCAGGAAGCCCTCCAGGCCCTGGACCGGGGGGAGCGGATGGTGCGGGAGCTGGCGCTGCCCGGCAAAACCGTTATCAAGCTGTCCTATCTGGAGTCGCTGAAGCACCTGGTCCTGGGGCTGATCTCCGAGCAGTGCGCCCAGGAGCAGGAGCCTGCGTTCCACTTTGAGCTGGCCCATTCCAACTCTGCCTCCATCGAGCAGCAGCTCCTCCGCCGGGAGATCGACCTTGGGATCTCCACCGCCCCGGCCAAGGATGGGATCGCCTCCCATCTCATCGGCTATCAGGACAACGTGGTCATCATCCCCAGAAAGCATCCCTGGGCCCGGCGGGGCTCCATCCCCCTCTCCGCGCTGGAAGGGCAGCGCCTCATCGCCTATAGCCGGGAGTGCGTGATCCGGGGGTACTACGACTCCATTTTGAAGACTGCCCGGGTCCACCCAGAGGTCTTTGCCGAGTCCCGGTTCCACGGCAGCATTCTGGACATGGTGTCCTACCACATGGGGGTGGCCATCGTGCCCCGGATGAAGCGGCTGGAGGAGCGCCACGACCTGTTGTCGCTGTCCATTGAGGATGACATCCCACCCCGGGCGGTCTATCTGCTCTGGGCGGAGGGAGCGGTGCAGATGCCGGCGGTAGAGGCCTTTCGCCGCTATATCGTGGAGAGCAAGGACCCCGGCCGCTACCTGTGACCGGAACGCCCTCCTTCAAACCGGAGCTTGAGGGGAAAGGCTGTGCCCTGCACACCGGGATGCCCCATAGAATTCAACGGGCCCCATATCCTGAGACTGTGGAAAAACCCCATGGGGCAGGGTGCTGGGAAGAAAAGAAAGTTACGAAAGCAAACCATCAGGGTTGTCTTTCACGCAGAATCAAAGTTTTTCTAACTTTTTGAAGGTCAGAAAAACTTGCACAGCTTGGCGAAAAGACTTTTTCGAAAAGCTGAAGATCCCGGCGCTTTTCGGCGCCGGGATCCTTTTGTTATGGGAAAACAGGCCGGCTCAGGTCGATCCGCCGCCCCTCCTCCGCGGAGCAGTAGCCGGCGTAGAGCACACGGGTGACCTCCATGGCCAGCTCCAGCGTGGACAGGGGCGGACGGGAGAAGGCCACCGCCTCCATAAAATCCCGCAGCTCGTCCATATAGCCCCGGATCACCTCGTCGGAGACAAAGGCCCGGTTCCATCCCAGCTTGGAGGGCAGCATTTCCGCCAGTTGGACCTGCTCAATGCCCTTTTCGTCGGGGAAATAGGTGCTCAGCAGGTCCGTTGGAGTCAGGTTGCACACCAGGGCACTGTCGTGGCCGTAGACCTCGATGTAGTTTTTCGTGCCTCCAAGCACCACGTCGGTGGCAATCATGATGGCCTTGGTGCCGTCGGAGAAGGTCAGCGTCAGCGTGCCGAAGTCTTCCACATCGCCGGGACGGGCGGCCAGATACTTCAGGCCCTCCCCCTCCAGACAGCGGGTGGTCACGCCGGTATCCGCCAGCACACTGGCCACCGTGACGTCCTCTCCCCGGGTCCGGGCCTCCACTTGCTTGAGATACAGCATCCCCGCCAGGGGATGGCAGCCGATGCGCTGCAGGGGGCCGCCGCCAATGGTGCTCCACTGGCCGGCGCCGGCGGACATGGAGCCGGGGGTGCTTTCCTCGCCCTTCATGAACAGGATCTTGCTGCCCTTTGCCCGCAGCAGCTCCGCCGCCCGCTGTATGGGGGTGGCGTAGATATAATTCTCCGCATACATCACCAGCTTGCCGGATGCTTCCGCCGCCTGACGGATCTGCTCCAGATCCTCCAGGACCCGGGCGTACATCTCTCTTTTTGGGGTGTGGCCCGCCGCCTTATCTCCGGCGGTGCCGAAAAAGCCGGTGAGGGGCTTTTCGCAGATGACGTGCTTGCCTGCCTGCAAAGCGGCCAGAATCATGGACTTATGGAGGAAGGGCGGGGTCAGGATGTCAATGACGTCGATTTCCGGATCCTCCAGAAGCGTCTGCAGATCCTCTGCGGCCTGCTCATAGCCGTAGGCCTCTTTGATCTGCCCGGCCCGCTCCGGATTGGGATCGGCGATGGTTTTCAGCCGCACCGGGACGGTGTGGATCCGGGCGTAGCCGCTGCCGTGGAGGGTGGCCGCAAAGCCTGCGCCCACCGTACCCACCACCACCGGCTTACAATCGAGTTTCATAGCCGGTCAATGCTCCTTTGTTTTTGACGATTTTTGGCCCAGACGCCGGAATACGCCGGCGGAGGACAGAAGCATCCCCACGATTGCCGCCAGCAGAATCAGGGAAATGGGATGAGACACCAGATCCACCAGCAGGGCGGGGATGCTGTTGCCCACGGTGAGGGCGGCCCGGCGGAAGTTCAGTTCGATCAGGTCCGACAGGATCACGCCCAGGATCGCGGGGGCCACCGGAATGTGGTACAGCTTCATCAGATAGCCCAGGATGCCGAAGAAGATCATCCAGTATACGTCCATCAGGTTGTTGTTGATGGAAAACGCGCCCACTACGGACAAAATGATGATGATAGGCATGAGGATGTGCTTGGGCACCTCCACGATCTTGGCAAAGAGCTTGATGCCGGTGAAGCCGAAGATCAGCAAAAAGAGGTTGCCCACGAACATGGCGCCGATGATATACCAGAAAACATCGGCGGAATTTTTCATCAGCAGGGGGCCGGGATTCAAACCGTGGATGTACATGGCGCCGATGATGATGGCCGTGACGGCGTCCCCCGGGATGCCCAGGGTCAGCATGGGGATGCAGGCGCCGCCGATGGCGGCGTTGTTGGCGGACTCACAGGCCACAAGTCCCTCGATGGCACCCTCGCCAAAGGGGACCTCCGGGTTTTTGGTGGACCGCTTGGCATGGTCATAAGCCATCAGGGCGGCGATGTCGCCGCCGGTTCCCGGCAGGGCGCCCACGAGGGTGCCCAGCAGTGAGGTGCGAATGGACAGGGGCAGGTATTTGATTACATTTTTCCAGCCGGGGATGATCTTGTCCACCTTCTGTTTCACCGGCTTTACAGACAGGTCCCGCAGTTGGATCAGGGCCTCAGACATACCGAACAGGCCGATCATCACCACCACATAATTCACCCCCAGGGTCATGTAGGTGCGGAACATGGAGCCGGAGGGGCCGATGACGAAGCGCAGGTGTCCAGTCTGGGAGTCCAGGCCGATGAAGCCGATGAAAATGCCGATGGCGGCGGACAGCACGCCCCGGGCGGGGGACTCAGTGCCCAGGCTGCCGATGAGCAGCAAGCCCATGACCGCCAGCAAAAAGTAGTCCCGGGGGGCGAAGACCAGGGCGATCCTGGTGACCGCCGGGGCGCCCACAGCCAGGATCACCGTGCCGATCAGGCCGCCCAGTACGGACTGGATCACGGTGATGCCGATGGCCTGCCCGGCCAGGCCTTTCTGGGCCAGGGGGTAGCCGTCCAGGCCGGTGGCCACCGCGGCGGGGGCGCCGGGGATGTTCAGCAAGATGGCGGAACGGGAGCCGCCGTACACACCGCCGATGTAGATGCCGATCATGGCGGCCATGGCGGGCAGCACGTCCCAGGAATAGGTAAAGGAGATCAGCAGCGAGGCGGCCATGGTGACGCTCAGCCCGGGGACCGCGCCGATATAGATGCCCAGGAACACGCCGGCGCCCAGGAAAAGCAGCAGTTGGGGCTCCAGAGCCTGCAGCATATGTCCGAAAATATCCATTTCTGCCTTTCCCCCTTACGGAAGCTGTACCTTGAAGATGAACTGAAACAGGACGATGATGCACGCCAGGGTGATGGCCGAGATCACAAAGGAGCGTACCGGATTCGCGCGGTTCAGGGTCACCATGGCTCCCACCAGGAAAATGAAGGTGGAAACGGCGAATCCCACAACACCCAGCAGCACGGCGTAGACCAGGCTGTACAGGACGATCACACCCACCATGCCCGGAAACAGGAACCGGAACAGCTCCCGGACCTTACGGCCGGCCCCTTTTTCAAAGCCCCGGGGAAAGCCCCGTACCTCGAAAAGCATCACCGCCGTCATGGCCAGCAGTACCAGGGAGGTAATCAGCGGAATGGTGCCCTCGCCATTCAGGGTGGGCGCCTTCACAAAGATCCGCAGGGAAGCGGCCAGACACACAAGGCCGAACAGGCCCAGCACCGCAATAAAACCCAGTTCCCCTTTTTCCAGCGTTCTCTTGTTCATAGGGTGCTCCCCCCGTCAGGGCTTTTCAATGCCGAACTCCTCGGGAGAGATCTGGGCGGCACCGGAGTCATAGAGCAGCCAGGAGGTGATGCTGCGGTAGCTCTTGAGATACTCCACGGCCTCCTGGCCGGACAGGTTCATGGGGAAGCAGCCGTTGGACAGCAGCAGCTCCTGGAAGCCCTTGTCCTCGGCAGCCTGGCTGAAGATCTCAGTCAGCTGGTCCACGATGGCCTGGTCGGTACCCGCCTTCACAAACACGCCGTAGAAGGGGCCCCAGGGCACGTATTTGGAAAAGCTGTCATAGGAATCCACCACGATGGGCACTTCCTCATAGCCCTCCACAGGGCTCTCGGCAATCATGCTCAGCAGCTTGATGTCGCCGGAGGCGTAGAAGCTGGCGGCGGAGCCCAGGGTGGTGATGGTGTAGTCGGCGTTGCCGCCCATGATGGCGGTCATGCACTCGTTCTCGCCGTCAAAGGGGACCATGGCGGGAGCGGTGCCCAGCACATCGGCGAACATGGCCGCCACAGTCTCGGGCAGGCCGCCGGCGCCGGTGGTGGCCATAATGACCTGGCCGGGGTTGGCCAGCACGGCGTCCATCAGCTCCTCCAGGGTGTTGTAGGGGGAATCCTTGCTGACGGAGACTGCCGCATAGGTGGTGCAGTACAGGTCGATGGGGATGAAGTCGTCATAGTCGATCTCGGCGGTGCCCATGACCTTGGCGATCTGGGGATTTTCCGCGCCGAAGAGCAGCTCATAGCCGTCCGCCTTCTGGGCGTTGACGTAGGTGGTGGAGACGGCGCCGCCGGAGCCGGCCCGGTTGGTAAAGATGATGCTGGCGTCCATCATCTGCTGCGCCACGGCGCCGATGGAACGGGCGGACATATCGCACACGCCGCCGGCGGACCACATGATGGAGCCCTGGATATCCTTGGTGGGATAGGCGGCAGCGGTGGAGGCGCCGGCAGGAGAACCGGCGGCGCTGGCGGGACTGCCGCCATTGGAGGAACAGCCTGCCAGGCTGGCGATCAGCAGGCACGTGCAGGCCAGCACGGAAAACATACGTTTCATCTGGTTCATAATAGGACTCCTTCCGAATTCGGGCCGAAATTCGACTCATTTTCTTTAAAATAACAACAGTTTTTCTCCTTGTCCAGAAATTCGTTTTTAATGTAATATAAATAGAATTTATAAAAATGCGGAATGTTTTCGGAATGAAAAGAAAATGTAATTTATTGTTATTTTTTGGATAAGCTGAGGACGGAAACTTGTGAAAAACCCCGCCTCCCATGAAAATGGGGGGCTGCCCTGGCAGGGCTCCGTTGACGAACAGAACAAGCCCCGAAGCGGTATCGCTCCGGGGCTTGTTGGCGGATGCCGGCGGGGATGAAAGGGGGGGAGAGAAAAGAATGGGCCGGCAGTTTGTGGACAGGAGGCGTACAAATGCTCCTTGCTTTGTTCATAGGCACCAAAAAATTGCACACTTTGTTCAAAATTATGGTTGAACTGTTTAAATTTATGATTTACAATTAAAAGCATTATTATCTGCGAGAAGGAGGAGCTTTATGAGCAGGCTTGAAGTAAAAACGCCGGGACAGGCTCAGGCTATTGTGGAACAGCTTTACCGGAATATGGAGCGGCGCATTGCCGCAAGCCCTCCGGGATTGTGCCCGGTGGATATGGCGCTGAACTTTTTGAATCTCTGCCAGGCTCAGACCTGCGGCAAGTGTGTGCCCTGCCGCATTGGGCTTGCCCAGCTCTCCAACATGATCCGCGAGGTTTTGGAGGGGGAGCCGGAGATCAGTATCCTCAAGCGCATTGAGGCCACGGCCCAGGTGATTGTGGATACCGCCGACTGCGCCATCGGCATCGACGCGGCCAATCTGGTGCTTATGGGCCTCAAGGGCTTCCGGGACGACTATGAGGAGCACATCCTCCACCACCGCTGCCTGGGAAGCCTGAAAAACCCGGTGCCCTGCGTGGCCCTCTGCCCCGCCGGCGTGGATATCCCCGGCTACATCTCTTTGGTGAACGGGGGCCGCTATGCCGACGCGGTGCGCTTGATCCGCAAGGACAATCCCTTCCCCACCGCCTGCGCCTACATCTGCGAGCACCCCTGCGAGGCCCGCTGCCGGCGCAACATGGTGGATGACGCGGTCAATATCCGGGGCCTGAAGCGCTACGCCGTGGATCAGGCCGGGGAGGTTCCCCAGCCGGAAAAGGCAGCCGCCACCGGCAAGTCCGTGGCTATCATCGGCGGCGGCCCCGGCGGCCTCTCCGCCGCCTATTACCTGTCCCTCATGGGCCATAAGGTGACGGTTTACGAAAAGCAGAAGAAGCTGGGCGGCATGATGCGCTACGGCATCCCCAGCTACCGCTTCCCCCGGGAGAAGCTGGACGAGGAGATTGCCTCCATCCTGTCCCTGGGCATTGAGGTACATACCGGGGTCAACGTGGGCACGGACATCACCTTTGACCAACTGAAGCAGGAATATGACTGCCTCTACCTTTCCATTGGCGCCCAGACGGACAAAAAGACCGGCATTGAGGGAGAGGACAGCTACGGCGTCATCTCCGCCGTGGAGATGCTGCGGCGCATCGGTGATGAGGAGATGCCTGATTTCACGGGCCAGAACGTGGTGGTCATCGGCGGCGGAAACGTGGCCATGGACGTGACCCGCAGCGCCATCCGCCTGGGGGCCGCCAAGGTCACCTGCGTCTACCGCCGCCGCCAGGAGGATATGACCGCCCAGAATGAGGAGGTGGAGGGTGCCATCGCCGAGGGTGCTGAGGTTTTGACGCTCCACGCGCCCCTTCGTATCGAGGCGGACGAAAAGGGCAACGTTTCCGCCCTCTGGGCCCGTCCCCAGATCATCGGCGAGATGGACGCCCAGGGCCGTCCCCGGCCCAACACCGCCTCCGTGGAGCCCCTGCGCATCCCGGCGGACACGGTCATCGTGGCCATCGGCCAGGGCATCGAGTCCCGGGGCTTTGAGCAGGCCGGCATCAAGATCCAGCGCAGCGGCACGCTGACGGCCAACGCCAGCACCCAGCTTCCCGATATGGAGGGCGTGTTTGCCGGCGGCGACTGCGTCACCGGCCCCGCCACCGTTATCCGCGCCATCGCCGCGGGTAAGGCGGCAGCCGCCAATATCGACGAGTATCTGGGCTTCCATCATGAGATCAAGTCGGAGGTCAAGGTCTCCACGCCCCACTGCACGGACCTGCGCCCCCGGGGCCGGGTCAACGCCACGGAGCGGGATGCCTGCGAGCGCAGGAATGACTTCCAGTGTATCGAATGCGGCATGACGGAGGAGGAGGCCGTCCAGGAATCCTCCCGGTGCCTGCGGTGCGACCATTTTGGCTACGGAAACTTTAAGGGAGGGCGTGTGGAAACATGGTGAATTTCAAGATCAACGACCAGGAGCTCTCTGCCCCCAGCGGCACCACCATCCTGAAGGCCGCCGAACAGGCCGGCATCCCCATCCCGCACCTTTGCTTTTTAAAGGACATCAACGAGATCGCCGCCTGCCGGATGTGCATGGTGGAGGTGGAGGGCACAGGCCGTCTGGTGCCCGCCTGCAACACGGAGGTTTTGGAGGGTATGGTGATCCATACCAACTCCCACCGTCTGCGCCAGGCGCGGCGCACCAATCTGCGCCTGATCCTCTCCCAGCACAATTCCAGCTGCACCACCTGCGTGCGCAGCGGCAACTGCGAGCTGCAAAAGCTCTCCCATGACCTGAACATCCACTACCAGCCCTACCAGGTCCAGCCGGAGCGATCCCATGTGGACCTGAGCACCCCCATCGTCCGGGAGGCCAGCAAGTGCATCAAGTGTATGCGCTGCGTCCAGATCTGCGACAAGATCCAGGGGATGCACATCTGGGATGTGTCCGGAACCGGCTCCCGCACCACGGTGGATGTGAGCTACAACCGCTTTTTGAAGAACACGGACTGCACCTTCTGCGGCCAGTGCGTCACCCACTGCCCCACCGGCGCGCTGACCGTCCGGGACGACACCAACAAGGTCCTGCGGGCCCTGGCGGACCCGGAGGTCATCACCGTGGTGCAGGTGGCCCCCGCCGTCCGGGCAGCCTGGGCGGAGAGCTTTGGCCTCTCCAGCAGGCAGGCCACCACCGGGCGGATGGTGGCGGCCCTCAAGCGCATCGGCTTCGACTATGTCTTCGATACCAACTTTGCCGCGGACCTGACCATCATGGAAGAGGGCAGCGAGTTCGTGGAGCGCTTCACCCACCGGGGCAAGCACCGCTGGCCCATGTTTACCTCCTGCTGCCCGGGCTGGGTGCGCTTCCTCAAGACCCAGTTCCCGGAGTATGTGGAGAACCTCTCCACCGCCAAGTCGCCCCAGCAGATGTTCGGCGCCGTGGCCAAGAGCTATTTCGCCGATAAGATCGGCGTCAGTGCCCAGAAAATCTTCGTGGCCTCCATTATGCCCTGCTCTGCCAAGAAGCAGGAGCGGGAGCTGCCCTCCATGCGGAACGCCTTCGGCGACCCGGATGTGGACGTGGTGCTGACTACCCGGGAGATGTGCCGGCTGTTCCAAAGCGACTGCATCGTGCCCGCCGACCTGGAGGAGGCCCCCTTTGACAGCCCCCTGGGCAGCGGCACCGGCGCGGCGGTGATCTTCGGCGCCACGGGCGGCGTGATGGACGCGGCGCTGCGCAGCGCCTATTATCTGGTGACGGGGAAGAACCCCGACCCGGATGCCTTCAGGGAAGTCCGGGGCAGCAAGCCTTGGAAGGAGGCCACCTTCTCCATCCCGGGAGCGGGAGAGGTCCGTGTGGCGGTGGTCAGCGGCCTGGCCAATGCCCGCAAGCTGATGGAAGCGGTGGACAGCGGCGCGGTGGACTACGACTTTGTGGAAGTCATGGCCTGCCCCGGCGGCTGTGCCGGCGGCGGCGGACAGCCCATCCACGATGGCGTGGAAATGGCTGCCAGCCGGGGCAACCAGCTTTGGAAGATGGATGAGAAGGCCCCCATCCGCTTCTCTCACGAAAACCCCGATGTGAAGGAGCTGTACCGCGCCTTCCTGAAAAAGCCCCTGAGCGAACGCTCCCACCACCTGCTCCATACAGACCACAGGGATTGAACCTGGACTTGACCGGAAACGGCGGAAAAGCTGTGGAAACCGCGCGGAAGTTGTTGAGTTGTACGAAAAAATATGGTACAATTTACCAAAGGTGCGCCGCCCTGACCTGACAGGGTGTGATCCTGCAGTGCCTTCGTGATTTCATCAAACACTTAACAGGAGGAACAGATCATGGGAAAGTTTGTTGTGAAGGAAACCGCCACAGGCTTCAAGTTTGACCTGAAGGCCACCAACGGCCAAGTCATCGCCACCAGCGAGGTTTACACCACCAAGGCCGCCTGTCTCAAGGGCGTGGAAAGCGTCCGGAATAACTGCGTGGGCGGTGTGGAGGACCAGACCGTGGAAGGCTTTGAGACCGTCAAGCACCCCAAGTTCGAGATGTACAAGGACAAGGCGGGGGAGTTCCGCTTCCGCCTGAAGGCCAAAAACGGTGAGATTATCGCCACCAGCGAAGGCTACAAGGCCAAGGAAAGCTGCGTCAACGGCATCGAGAGCGTGAAGAAAAACGCCCCCGAGGCCCCGGTTGAGGAATAATACTCCAAGGGAGAACCGCCCCCGGGCGGCTCTCCCTTTTTGAAAAAAGCGCGCCAAAAGGGCCGGCGGATTCCCGCTGGCCCTTTTGGTGTTTCCTGCGCGGCGCGTCAGTCTTTGCTGCCGGTATGGACATTCATTTTGTCCTCGTAATACTTGACCATGGCGATCTGGTCTTCGTCGATATGGCCGTTGTCGTTCATCCAGTCCATGACCTGAAGAACCACGTCCGTCATGGGGGTGTCCACGCCCAGGTGGTGGGCGTAGTGCTTGGCGTTCAGGATGTCCTTGCGGTGAACTGCCACACGGGCGCCGGGCTCATAGTCCCGGTGGATGAGCTTGGGGATCTTGTTGTCGTAAAGAGGGCCGCCGGCAAAGCCGCCGCGGGTGGCCTCAAAGGTGGTCTGCAGGTCAATGCCCGCCTTGGCGGCAAAGGCGTAGCCCTCCGCCATGGCCACCAGATAGGCGCCGGCGATCATGTTGTTCACCAGCTTGGTGACGCTGCCGCTGGCGGGGCCGCCCACATACACGGGATTGCCCATGCACTCCAGGAGGGGCTTCACCTGCTGGAAGGCCTCCTTGTCGCCGCCGGTCATGATGGCCAGCGTTCCTGCGATGGCCATGGGATTGCCGCCGCTGATGGGGGAGTCCAGCAGGAACATCCCCGCGTCCTTGGCCAGGGCGTACAACTCCTGGATGATGTCGGGAGCGGTGGAGCTGAGGTCCACGATGATCCGGCCGGGCTTGCCGTACTTCACGGCCTTTTCCACGCTGTCGCGGATGATGGCGTGGGTGGGAAGGATCTGCATGATGACGTCGCAGGTGTTGTAGATCTCCATGGGATCACTGACCGCAGTGCCGCCGGCCTGGGCGAAGGAGACGCGCTGCTTTTCCACAACGTCGTAGCCCAGGATCTCACGCCCGGAGTTTTTGAGAAGGTTTTTTGCCATGGGCAGGCCCATGACGCCCATTCCGAGAAAACCGATTTTCATATGGATACATCTCCTTATACGAGTGATTGCATTAGGACTTCAAAAGGGTGGGTAGGAAGGTGGTCAGGGGCTCGATGTAGGTGACCATCAGCAAGACGGCGATGGCCAACAGCAGCATGGGCATCATGGCCTTCAGGGACTTGGCAAGGCTGGTCTCACCGATCTGGTTGCACAGCAGCAGGCACAGGCCCACAGGCGGGGTGACGAGGCCGATGCACAGGTTAAAGCTCATGATGATGCCGAAGGCCAGGGGATTGATGTTGAAGGCCGTCAGCAGCGGGGTGAGGATGGGGGTCATCATGATGATGGCCGCATTGGCCTCCATCAGCATGCCGATGATGAGGAACAGGAGGTTTAGCAGCAGTAGGATGACATACTTGTTGTCGGTGATGGAGGTGAAGGCATTCAGCAGGAGCTGGGGAAGGCCGGAGGTGACCACCACATAGCTGGAGGCCTTGGAGAGGCCTACCATCACCATGATGGTGGCGGTGGCGACGGAGGCGTCCACAAAGGCGCCGGGCAGCTCAGACCACTTGATGTCCTTGTAGACAAAGAGGCTGATGATCAGGGCGTAGACCACGGCCACGGCCGCGGCTTCGGTGGGAGTGAAAATGCCGCCGAAAATGCCGCCCAGGATGATAACGGGCATCAAAAGGGCCCAGATGCTCTCTTTCAGTGTGTGGAAGATGACCCGGGGAGACTCCTTTTCATGGGCGGGCAGGTCATGCTTCTTGCCGTAATAGAGGGCGTAGACCATCAGTGCGCCGATGAGGAGCAGGCCCGGAAGCAGGGAGCCGATAAACAGCTTCGACACCGAGATGTTGGTGATGGAGGCGTAGACGATCAGCGTGACGGAGGGAGGAATGATGGGTCCCAGAATGGAGGAAATGGAGGAAACGGCGGTGGCGAAGGGGGCGGGATAGCCCTCCTTCTTCATGGCGGGGATGGTGATGCCGCCAATGGCGGAGGCGGTGGCAACGCCGGAGCCGGAGATGGCGCCGAAGAGGCCGCTGGCCACGATGGTGACCAGGGCCAGGCTGCCCTTGATCCAGCCGATAAAGGCGTTGGCCACGTCTATAAGCTTTGAGGTGATGCTGCGGGACATCAGGTTGCCCGCCAGGATGAAGAAGGGGATGGCCAGCAGGGACGAGGAGTTCATGCCGGCGAAGAGCTTCTGGGGCAGGATCAGCATGGGCAGGTCCGCCATGTTCAGGGCCACCAGGGTACCGATGCCCAGGGCGATGTAGATGGGGATGCCCATAAAGGCCAGGACCAGGAGCAGAAGAATGACAACAACACCGGGATTCATCACTCGGCCACCTCCTTGTTTCTCAGTTCGTCAATGTTTTTCAAAACCACCTCGATGCTGGTCAGGATCATCAGCACGATGCCGACGGGCATGGTGGCATAGGGAACGGCCATGGAGATACCCACGCCGGGAGAGATGTTGCCCACGGCCTGGCCGCAAAGATCCAGGCAGTAGATGAACAGCATACCCAGGAAGACAATGCCCACCAGCGTTGCCCCGATGGTGAAGATCCGCTTGAGCTTGGGGCTGAAGCAGTTGATGAGGATGTCGATCTGCAGATGGCTGTTGCGGCGCACGGCGATGGCGGAGGCCATCATCACGTTGAAGATGAAGAGGTAGCGGGTCAGCTCTTCGCTCCAGGCGTTGGAGTTGGAGAACACATAGCGCAAAATGACCTGGTAGATCATGACGAACACCATGACCGGCACAGACACCGCCAGAATGGTACGCTGGATCTTCTCCAGAATGTCCAGGAATTTGCTGTAAGCTTTTGTCATGACGACAGATTCCTCCTTTACAGACACTGACCCACGCCCACAAGGGGCGTGGGTCGGCGAAAACAATTTACTTGGCGGGGTCCATCTCGGCGATGCGGGCGACCCAGTCGGCAAAGTCGGGATAGTTGGTGGCGGCGAAGTCCTTGAAATACTCGGCGAAGGCGGCGTTATCCACGTCGATGACGGTCTTTCCGGCGGCTTTCAGATCTTCCTCGGCGGCGGCGTCCTTTTCGGCCTGAGACTCGCTGATCGCCTTGCCGGCGTACTCGGAAGCCTCAATAACGGCGGCCTGAATGTCCTCAGGCAGGCCATCGAAGTAAGCCTTGTCCATGATGACCACGTTGCAGCCGTAGACGTGGTTGGTCTTGATCCAGTAGTCGCAGACCTCATCAAAGGCGTAGTTCAGGGAGTCCACCATGGGGTTCTCCTGGCCTTCAACGGTGTTCTGCTGCAGGGCGGTGTAGACCTCGTTCATGGCCATGGGAGTGGGGGCGGCGCCCATCCACTGCCAGGTCTTGATGTACATTTCCAGGTTGGGGGCGCGGAGCTTGAAGCCCTTGAAGTCCTCAATGGTCCGCATTTCCTTGGTGGCGGTGACGATACGGGGGCCGCGGTAGGCAGCGCCCATCAGCTTGAAGCCGGCGGCATCGCCGACGGTGGTCTTGATCTCCTCACCCAGGTCGCTGTACCAGACCTTCATGAAGTGGTCATAGCTGTTGAACATGTAGGGCATGGCCTCGATGTTGGCCAGGGGGGTAAAGGGGGCCAGGGTGCCCACGGATTCCACCATCACGTTGGCCACGCCAACGGACATACCTTCCAGAACCTCGGAAGTGGAGCCCAGGCTGGCGCCGCCGTAAAGGGTGACCTTCACTCTGCCGCCGGTGAGCTCTTCCACCTTTTCGGCAAAGAGGGCGCCGGTGTCATAGGCGTTGTCGCCTGCGGTGGAGTTCAGAGCCATCTTCCACTCGTACTCGGGAGCGGAAGCACCGCTGGCGCTGGGGCTGGGGGCGGCGCCGCTTGCGGCGGGAGTTGCCTTGTTGCCGCCGCAGCCGGCCAGCATGGAGAGGGCCAGAACGGATGCCATCAAACCTGTGAAGAACTTCTTTTTCATATCCGTACCTCCTGAAAATAATGGATGCCCGCCGCCTGGGGCGGGTAGACGCGGGGATACCTGACGCTTCGCGGGAAATGGTGTGCGGGTGTCGGAAACTCCTGAATTTTATGCATATCATACAAAATTCACTATAAAAATCATAGCTATTCCGGATAGAAATGTGAAATAACCGTTTTTTATTTGTCCAAAAATTTCGCTTATGTTTCCGGGGCGGTTTTGCTGAAAGTGTGAAAGAGGGGCAGTTTTCCGGCGAGGGTTTTCGGCGCTTTTGACATCCGTCGAGACATTTTGCATAAATCTGCCCCCTTATTTCCGTCACTGAGGAGAACGCGGGTCCTTCGGGAAAGAAGGGAGAAGAGGGGAGAAAGGTGGGCGCTTGACTTTCAGGAGGAGGGGAATTATGATGAAAAAAAGAGAAATTTGCATTCTGAGGGGGGAAATTCCTGTGTTGGACATCAAACGTCTGCGTTATCTGGAGGCGGTTTACCGATACAAAAATTTTACCCGGGCCAGTGAGGAGTGCTTTGTCTCCCAGCCGGCCATTTCCGCGGCCATCAGCGCGCTGGAAAAGGAACTGGACATCAACCTCATTGTCCGGGATTCCAAAAAGGTGCAGTTTACCTTCGAGGGGGAGCAGTTCATGATGCGGGTGAACCGCATTCTCAAGGAGTGCGAGGAGGCGGAGCGCCTGGCGGCGGACCTTTCCGCCACCGGCAGCCGCACACTGCGCCTGGGGATGTCGCCTACACTGAGCCTGCGCCTGCTGCCCCACCTCTACTCGGAGTTCTTCCCCCGTTGGCCCAGTGCCAAGCTCCACCTGGACGAGAGCTCCATGAACAACCATATTGAAAAGATCCGCAGCGACCTGCTGGATCTGAGCTATAATGCCCTGCCGCCGGAGCCGGAGCGTTCCACGCTGAAGATCATCCCCGTCACCATGGCGGAGGTTTGCGTCATTCTCAATCCCAAGCACCCCCTGGCACGGCTGGAGCGCATCCCCATCGAATCTCTGGAGGGGCAGAACGTATGCCTGCTGGATAAGTTCGCCTGCATCCACGACCTGATGATGGACGCCTTTGAGAAAAAGGACGTGATCCCAAACACCATCTCCTACCACGAGCAGATCCTCTGTATGTACCACATGGTGGAGTTCGGCAACGCCATCGGCTTCAGCAACGTGACGGAGGGCAGCACCACCTTTGCCTTCGGCGGCACGGAGCTGGCAGTGCGTCCCTTTGAGGAGCCTATCCTGTTCGAGGCGGGCTTCATCATGAAGCCCGGCAAGCAGCTTCCCCGCATCGCCCGGGAGCTGATTCGCTTTACCACCGAGACCCGGGATGTTTGGGACCGTCCCGTGGCAGGGTCGGGGAAAGGACAGAAAAATATATAAAAAAATGCCTGATTCCGGTTGGAATCAGGCATTTTTCTTTTCTTACAGCGCGTTGACGGCGGCTTCCAACTGTTCCATGGCCTTTTGCAGAACGCTTCTGGGGCAGGCGGCATTGAGGCGCATGAAGCCCTCCAGGCTGCGGCCGAAGTGGTATCCGTCGTTGAGGCCCAGGTGGGCTTTCTGGATCATGAAGTCGTGGAGGGCCTGGTTGGAAAGGCCCAGCTCCCGGCAGTCCAGCCACATAAGGTAGGTGGCGTCGGGGGCGAAGGTCTTGATCCTGGGGATGCGGGTTTTGCAGTAATCCACCACGAAGTCGAAGTTGCCGGAGAGGTAGGGCAGGAGCTGTTCCAGCCATTCTTCACCCTCCCGGAAGGCGGTCTCCATGGCGGTGAGGGAGAAGGCGTTGTTGCGGTGGATGTCCATGGAACGCCAGAAGTTGTCGAACACCCACTTCATGTGCCGGTTGGGGAAGATGACGGTGCTGGCCTGGAGTCCGGCCAGGTTGAAGGTCTTGGTGCCGGAGGTGCCGGTGACCACATAATTTGCGATCTCCGGGGAGAGGGTGGCCACGGGGGTATGTTTTTTGCCGTGGAAAATAAGATCGGAGTGGATCTCGTCGGAGAACAGCACCACATGGTGCTTCATGCAAAGCTCCGCCATGCGGGTCAGCTCCTCCGGCGTCCAGACGATGCCCAGGGGATTGTGGGGGTTGCAGAGGAGGAAGAGGTCGGAGACCTTCAGCTTTTCCTCAAAGTCCGCCCAGTCCATGGACCATTTTCCGTCCTTTTCCAGGAAGGGGCACTCCACCACCTTGCGCCCGGCGGCCTCCGTCATGTCGTAAAACTCGGAGTACACGGGGGTCTGGATGAGGACGCTGCCCCCCTGGGGGGTAAACAGGCGCACCATGGCCGCGATGGCCTGGACGATGCCCAGGCAGTAGCTCATGTTTTTGGGGTCGATGTCCCAGCCGTTGCGGCGCTTCTGCCAGGTGCGGACGGCATCAAAGTAGCTGTCCGGCCGGGCGGTGTAGCCCCAAAGGCCCTGCTCCGCCCGCGCTTTCAGGGCGTCGGTGATGGGCTGGGCGGTGCGGAAGTCCATGTCGGCGATCCAGAGGGGGATGACATCCTCCGTGCCGAATTTCTTCAAACGCTCGTCGTATTTTGCGGAGTGGTTTTCACTGCGGTCCACAATGACGTCAAAATCGTATTTCATGGGAGACTCCTTTCCGGGATTGGTTTCCACACCATCATGGGGGTTTTCAAGAAATTTGTCAAGAGAGAGGAGGGGCGGAGGCCCCGGTTTTACCGTTTATAATCCCTCACATACACGGTCAGCTTCTCCAGCCGGGCAAGGCCCGCCGGGGTGCTCCAGTCCTTGATGGAGGAGGGGGCTTCCATGGCCCTGTCATAGACCGTGTTGTATTCCTCCACCAGGCGCCTGAGGTGCCGGCCGGCGTCCTCTGTGGTCCAGGTTCTGGAGCTGCCGTCCGGAGCCGTCCAGGCCACTTCGCCCAGGTTGTCCACCAGGGCCAGCATATAAAGGGCGTTGAGGGTCATGGCGTCGTGGATCGTATCGGGGTCGCCGGTGGTGAAGTCCACCGTCCAGCCGTAGGGCTCGTGGCCGGTGCGCAGGGAGTTGGTGAAGTCCCCCAGGCCGTGGAGCCCCAGCGCTTCGGCGATGGCCCCCAGGGCGGGGGCGTCCCCCGTGTAGGGGGTCCGCAGGGCGGCCAGATCCATGGTGCTGGCGAAGATGGCCTCTCCATCCTGCCAGATGAGCTGTTCCGCAAGGTACACGCTCTCCACCCCATCCAGGGGAATGCGGGTGCGGTAGTCCGCCGTGGGATAGAGCCAGGAGGGCAGTACCTTATTCGCGCGGATATACACCGTATCCCCCTCCTGCTTTGTCTCCCAGCGGCAGTAAGCGATGCCGGACCAGGTGCTGAAGGCCCTGAGGTTGACGGCGCCGCCGTCTTCCTGCAGCGTCCAGTTCATGCCGGCGGCGCTGGCCGGCTCGCCGATCACAAAGAGCTTTAAGGCGGCGCCCCCGATCAGCAGCGCCGCGATCAGGGCGGTGGCCGCCACGGCCCGAAGGGTGCGGCGCTTTCCCCGGCGGTTTACGGTCTTCAGGTAATCCACTTCCCGCTCCTCCGCGGGGGAGGGAAGGGCGGCGTCAAGGCGCATGGCGTCGCAGCGGCCCCGGCATTGGGGGCAGGCGTCCAGGTGGCGCTCCACCGCCTGGTTGGTCTCCTCCTCGGTGAGTCCCTCGGTATAAGCGGGGAGCAGGTCCCGCACCACGGCGCAGGTAAGGTCATTTTTCATGGCTGTTTCCTCCTGTTCGCAGGGCCTCCCGGCCCCGGTGGAATGTGACCCTGGCCCAGACTTCCGTCCGGCCCAGCACATCGCCGATCTCCCGGAAGCTCAGCCCCCCGAAGGAGCGGAGGTACACCACCTCCCGCTGGCTTTCCGGAAGGGCGTGGACCCGTTTCAAAAGCTCCACCTGGCCGCTGCTCCCCAGGACCGCCTCCTCCGCCGAGGGGACCACGCCGGTGTCCTCCTCCAGCGGCCCTTCCCGGCGGCTTTTGCGAAGGTGCTGGTACCAGAGGTGCTTTGCGATCTGGCACAGCCATACGGAGAGCTTGCAGCTTCCGTCAAAGCGGTGGATGGAGCGGATGGCCTGGTAAAAGGTCTCCTGGGTCAGCTCCTCGGCAAGATCCGGATCCCGGGTCTGGGAGGGGAGAAAATGGTAGACCGTCTGGGCATATTCCCGGTAGATGGCATCCATATCCGTCATGGCGGTCCCTCCTTTTCCCTGGTATATCTCCGGGAGGAGCGGTTCGTTACAGGATTTTGGAGAAAATTTTCGAAAAGGCCCTTATCCCTGCTCCGACAGCTCCCGGAAGGAGCGGAAGGAATAGTCCGCGGCGGCGCAGATCTCCTCCCAGTGCTCGGCCATGCTGTTGTCGAAGATGCCCGCCACCCGGAAGCCCTCCGCCTTGGCGGTGCGGATGGCGGCCCAGGAGTCTTCAAAGATCACGGTGTCCAGCTTGTTCCCGCCCAGGCGGCGCATGGCATAGTCAAAGACCTTGGCGCTGGCGGCCTTGCTGGCCCCCACCTCGTCACAGGTGATGATGCCCTTGAAATACCCCTCCAGTCCCGCGCAGCGCAGGGCCTTTTCCACCAGGGGCCTCTGGGTGGCGGTGGCCACATACATACGGACCCCCTCCATTTTCAGCAGCAGGAGGAACTCTTCAACGCCGGGCTTGGCTTTCACTTCGCAGGTGTAAAAGTGTTCCATGCGGCGGTTCATCTCCCCAACCACCTCCTGAGAGGTCACGGGCAGGCCATAGGCCTGGCAGCAGTAGTTGGCCGCGTCGGTCATGCCCATGGGGCGGGTGATGCGGCGGAAGTCCGGGGCGGGCTCCCTGCCGTAGGCGCGTAAAATGGCTTCTCCCTGCCGGTCCCACATCCACATGGAGTCCAGGAGCGTGCCGTCCATATCAAAAATAGCACAGTTCAGTCGCATCATATCATCCTTTGCATTATAAAACTGAGGGTAGTGTAGCACAGTTCCGGGAAATTGGAAAGAGACAGAAGAAACAACCTCCTCCGGTTCCGGCCCCGATACGTGAGACAGTCTCACAAAATCCGGCGTAATGGGCGCCGCGCCCGCTTGTTCAGATTCCGGCTTGTCCCCCACCTTCCATGGGGCCGGTATGCCGCAAGGGGGGACGGTTCTGCCTGCGCCGGAAAAAACGCCCGGACAAGCTTGTCCGGGCGTTTTGTATTCCTGTTTGACGGGCAGTCCCCGTTGCCGGGGAAGGCGGTATTCAAGGGATCAGCACAGCTTTGCGCCGGCGGGGATGGAGTCGTCCACCATGATGAGGTGCAGCTTCTCCTCGCCCTTTTCCGTGTGGACGGCGGACAGCAGCATACCGCAGGATTCCTGGCCCATCATCTTTCTGGGAGGCAGGTTCACGATGGCCACCAGGGTCTTGCCCACAAGGTCCTCCGGCTCATAGAAGGCATGGATGCCGGAGAGGATCTGGCGGTCCGTGCCGGTGCCGTCGTCCAGGGTGAATTTCAGCAGCTTCGCGCTCTTCTTCACGGCTTCGCAGGCCTTCACCTTCACGGCGCGGAAGTCGCTCTTGCAGAAGGTGTCGAAGTCCACCTGCTCCTGGGCGTAGGGCTCGATCTCCACGGCGGGGAGAAGGGCCTTCTTGGCGGCAGCCTCGGCCTCGGCCAGCTCCGCCAGGGCCTTCTCCGCGTCGATGCGGGGGAAGAGGTTCTCTCCCTTGGTGACGGTGACGGTCTCAGGGAGGCGGCCCCATTCCGCGGCGCTGTCCCAGGTCTGTACATCTTCGGCGGCGCCAATCTGGGCGAAGAGCTTGGCGCAGGAGTCGGGGATGAAGGGGGTCAGCAGGATGCCGCAGATCCGGGTGGCCTCCAGCAGGTTGTAGAGGACGTGGGCCAGGCGGGCGCCGTTTTTCTCCATGTCCTTGGCCAGGGCCCAGGGGGCGGTTTCGTCAATATACTTGTTGGCCCGCTGGATGACCTTGAACACCTCGGCAAGGGCGGTGTGGGGAGCGTAGGTTTCCATGGCGTTCTCATAGGTGTCCCGCAGGGCCTGGGCCATGGCCTTCAGGTCACCGTCGCAGTCCATGGGGGCCACGGGGGCGGAACAGCCCTGGGGCAGGGTGCCGCCGAAGTACTTGCCCACCATGGCGGTGGTGCGGCTGACCAGGTTGCCCAGGTCGTTGGCAAGGTCGGTGTTGATGGTCTGGATCAGCAGCTCGTTGGAGAAGTTGCCGTCGGAGCCGAAGGGGAAGGTCCGCAGCAGGAAGAAGCGCAGGGCGTCCACGCCGAACTTCTCCGCCAGGATATAGGGGTCCACCACGTTGCCCTTGGACTTGCTCATTTTGCCGCCGTCCAGGAGGAGCCAGCCGTGGCCGAAAACATTCTTGGGCAGGGGCAGCTCCATGCTCATCAGCATGGCGGGCCAGATGATGGAGTGGAAGCGGACGATCTCCTTGCCCACAATGTTGGTGCCGGGCCACCAGCCTTTTTCATAGTCGTCGTATTTGTCGTTGCCGTAGCCCAGGGCGGTGACGTAGTTGAACAGGGCGTCCACCCAGACGTAGACCACGTGCTTGGGGTCAAAATCCACGGGCACGCCCCAGGTGAAGGAGGTGCGGGAGACGCACAGGTCCTCCAGGCCGGGGTCGATGAAGTTTTTCACCATCTCGTTGACGCGGCTGCGGGGCTGGAGGAAGTCGGTGTTCACCAGCAGGTCCCGGATGCGGTCGGCATACTTGCTCAGGCGGAAGAAGTAGGCCTCCTCCTCCGCGTCCACCACGGGCCGTCCGCAGTCGGGGCAGCAGCCGTCCTTGAGCTGGCTCTCGGTCCAGAAGGACTCGCAGGGGGTGCAGTACTTGCCCTTGTAGGCGCCCTTGTAGATGTCGCCCTTTTCGTACATTTTCCTGAAGATCTTCTGGATGGAGGCCACATGGTAATCGTCGGTGGTGCGGATGAAGCGGTCATTGGAGATGTTCATCAGCTTCCACAGGTCCTTTACGCCCCGCTCGCCCTCCACGATCTTGTCCACGAACTCTTTGGGAGTGACGCCGGCCTCTTTGGCCTTGGTCTCGATCTTCTGGCCATGCTCGTCGGTGCCGGTGAGGAACATGACATCAAAGCCGTGGAGGCGCTTGTAGCGGGCGATGGCGTCGGTGGCCACAGTGCAGTAGGTGTGGCCGATGTGGAGCTTGTCGGAGGGGTAGTAAATGGGGGTGGTGATATAGAATTTCTGTTTTTCCATGGAGGTTCTCCTTTTTGCGGCTGCTCCGAATGAAAGAGAGCCGGTATTTGCAAAGTACTATTATAATGGATTCTTTTCCAAATTACAACATTTCCTTTTGCGCGTCCCTTTTACCCGAAGTGTTGATGAATTTCTGTTTTGTCGACTTCACCGATCACGTTTCTTGCAGGCAACTCTGCTTCATGATATGATGAATTCGATAAATCGGTATTTAGAAAGGAGAAATAGTGAGATGAAGCTAAATGCAATTCAT
>JAEDEN010000027.1 GCA_016293265.1 Oscillospiraceae bacterium
TTGGCCAGGTGGCCGGAGAAACGCCAGGAGGAGGAGCCGTCCAGGCCGGAGGAGGAGAAGGCGTCAAAGCCCAGCTCGGCGCTGCGGGCGTGGATATCCTCGGCAACGGCCTTCAGGGTGTCGAAGTTGGTGATCTCGTCCAGGGAGTGGCCGGCCTGCTCCAGCAGGGCCTTGTTCACGATGATGCCGAAGGCCTCGTAGCAGTAGCCGATGGCCTTGACGGCGCCGGTGTCGTCGGTGAGGTTGAAGTCGCTGGTGGTCATCTCATCCAGCACCTTGGTGCCGGTGAAGTCCAGGCAGTAGTCGTTCCAGTCAGCCAGGCCCTGGGCGTTGCCGCACTGGAACAGGGTGGGAGCATCGGTCTTGGCCATCTCGGCAGTCAGGGTTTCGGAGTAGTTGCCGCTGGCAGCGGTAACGACCTTCACGGGCACGCCGGTCTCGGCGGTGTACTTGGCGGCCAGATCCTGCCAGGCCTGGTCAGCCTCGGGCTTGAAGTTCAGGTAGTAGACCTTGCCTGCCGCGGCAGGGGCGGAAGAGGCGGCAGGGGCGGAAGAAGCGGCGGGAGCGGGATCCTCCTTGGCGCCGCAGCCGGCCAGCAGGCCGACGCACAGGGAAAGGGACAGCAAAAGAGTCAAAGCTTTTTTCATTGTGGCATCTCCTTTTTTCAATTTGCCGTAATGTGATATATTTTCACACACGAAGGTGTAAAAATCCTTTATTCCGCCGGGGCAACGCTGCCGCCCACGCGGAGGGAGGCAGGCAGCAGGATATGGCGGTTGCCGCAGCGGCCCTGGATCATATCCACAAGGGTCTTTACAGCGGCGGTGCCCAATTCCGACTGGGGCTGGGCCATGGTGGTGAGGGTGGGGAGCATATAGGCGCTCATCTCGATGCCGTCGATGGCGGTGACGGAGCAGTCCCCCGGCACGGAGCGGCCCGCGTCGTGGAGGGCCTTGATGGCGGCCATGGCCATGGAGTCGGCGATGGCGAACACCCCGTCCAGGTCTCCCCGGCGCTCCAGAAGGCATTTGGCGGCTTTGTAGACGTTGGGAAGGGCAAAGGTTCCCGTCTCCTCCACCAGCGTCTCGTCCACCCGGATTCCCGCCTCCTCCAAGGCCCGGCAGTAGCCCATGTAGCGCAGCTCACCGATGGAGCGGTCGTCCCTTGCGTTGAGCAGGATGCCGATTTTCCGGCAGCCCCGGTCCAGCAACAGCTTCACCGCCCGGTAGGCCTCCTTCCGGTCGTCGATGGCCACGGAGGAGTAGCTCTCCCGGGGAAGCCGGGTAAAGGGAACGGTATAGGTGCAGCAGACGAAGGGAACGTCCAAAATAACGATGTCCTCGGCGGTGTAGTTGCCCTTGCCGCCCAGGAAGATGAGGCCCTGGAGCTTCTTGGACCGGGAGATGGTGGCTCCCGCCAGAAGCTCGTCGTCATCGCTGCCGATCTGGTGCAGGACCAGGGAATAGCCCGCGCCGTCGATGGCCCGCTCCACCGCGTGGATCACCTTGCTGTAAAAGGGGTTCCCCACGCCGCGCACCACCAGGCCGATCCCATCGGACCGGGTGCGCACCAGGTCACGGGCGCTGTTGTTGGGGACATAGTGGGCCTCCCGCGCCGCTTCCAGCACCCGGGCACGGACGGACTCGCTGACGTCAGGATGGTGGTTCAGGACCCGCGAAACGGTGCTGACAGAGACGCCGCAGCGCTCCGCAATATCCTTGATTGTCACCGTTCCACCGCCTTTTCCTATCTGAAAACGTTACTGGAAACGTTTTCAGATTTCTTTTTATTTAAATATAACGAGAAAATTTCCCGCTGTCAATCCGGTTTTGTGCAATTAAACGATTTGCACAAAGCTGTCCTGAAAACTCCGTCAGAGTAGCCAATCGCCTCCCGTATGTAATCGTTTACACATGCTGTCTCTGCTCTGCCGTCCCCCCAGCGCCTCCTCACGCGCCGTAGACATAATCCTTTCCGTACCTGGCGTACACCTCCGCCACCCGTTGTCTCTGCTCCCGGGTCATGGCGGGCCAGTAGGGCTCCGTCATGCGCCCGGCGGCGTCCACGGTGTCCTCGGAGAGTGTAATGTTCACCTTCTCCAGGAAGGCGGCGAAGGCCTGGGCGCCCATGGGCCCCTTCAGGTGCTCCTGCCAGCGCTTGTAGCTTCCCTCCACAGGCAGCACCGTCAGGCCATAGTCCTTGTAATGGCTCTTCACATAGGTGCGGGGGTCTCCGCCGCTTTCCATGGCGGCCAGATACAGGGCGTATTCCCCCTTGCCCGCCGCGGAGGAGCTGCCGGAGGAGCCGCTTCCGGAGGAGCTGCCGGAGGAACCGGTCTTCCCGCCGCCGGAGGAGGCCGCTTTCACCTTGGCGGCGGCCATATAGCTCTGGGCCTGGGCCCGGCTGAGCCCCATGGCGGCAAGCTGAGCGTCGCTGGGCAGGATGCCCAGGTCCAGCAGGGCCTTCCCCGCCTCCGCCAGGTCCTTTTGCCGGGTCTTGGAGTCGAACTCCCGCTGCCACTGCTCCGCCGCGGTCTCCGTCTGGGCCAGCTTGGCCTCGTACTCCGCCTGCCACTGGTTCATGCTCTCCGCGAACTTTGCGGCAGAAAGATTGTATTCCGCCGCCCATTTTTCCAGACTCACCAGCTTTCCCAGATACTCCTGGGTCAGGGCCAGGGCCTGGTCCGCCTTTTCAAACTCCCCCTGGGCGCGGAGCCGGGCGATCCTGGCGGCGGTGTCGGCGGCCAGCTTCGTCTGGGCCTGGGTCACCGCCAGGCGGTTCTGGGCGGCGGTGTTGGCGATGGCGTCATACTGTGCCGCGCCGATGCCGCCCCGGTCCCCACGGACCTCGGCGTAAAGGGCCTGGGCGTCCTTTGCCAGGGCCTCCTCCAGGTCGATGCGCTCCCTCTGGGCCTGATAGGCCTCCTCCGCCTCCTTCTGCCCGGCGGTGAGGGCGGCGATGTTCTCCGCAACGCCGCTGTCGATCCGGCTGGCCGAGCGCTCCTGCTCCGCCTTCAGGGACTCCCGCATCTGCTCCTTCAGGGCAGCGGTGTCCGCACGCTCCGCCGTCACCGGCTGTTTGGGCGTTTCCGTTTTGAAATAGCCGCTGCCGTCGGCCCCGCCGGAATACCCGGCGGCGCGGCGAACCTCCTCGGCCCGCCGGTTGGCCTCCTCCATGCCCGCCTGGTCACCGGCGGCCTTGGCGCTGTTCCACGCCTCTGTGGCCGCCCGGATCTCCTTTTGCTGGGCGGCGGTAAGATATGCCTGATCGTATTTTGAAAGTGCCATGCTTCCTCCTCTCAGCCCTGCCAGCGGCTCCTGGTCTCCCGCACGTCCACGTGGCAGAAGCTCTTATAAATACCGATGCCGCCTCTTCCCTTCAGCAGCGTTTCCGCATAGGCGGCGATATCCGCCGGGGAAACGCCGTAGATCCGGATGTCCGCCGCCATACCGTATTTATGCCGGGAATAGGCGGCTCCGCCCTTGGCGGCGTTGTGGGCCTCCGTACGGTAGCCGCTGGAAACGACCACGGGCCGGTCAAAGTGCACCCGGATGGCCTCCAGCACCTCCGCCAGCTCCCGGGAGACAAAGACGGTGTCCGTCCCGTCGTGACAGGCGAACTCCCACACCCGAAAGTGGGGCGTCAGCGCCACGGCGCCGTCCTTGGCCCTGGAATAGGCCTCCACCCGCGCGCCGTTCATGGATTCTCCTCCCCGCTCTTGCGGCTCTGGGTGCCAAAGTAGAAGGCGATGACCACCGTGTAAACGGTGAGGAAATCCTGGCTCACCTGCCCCTTCAGGCTCAGGCAGGCAAATACCAGGGTCAAAATCAGCGTGGTCAGGGATTTCACCTTCAAAAGCTCCACGCCGCGGGCCATAATGGTCTCCTTCATAAAGCTCCTTTCCGCCCGGTGTCCCCGGGCCCGGAGCGGTGCGTCCGGCGCACCGCCCCGGCTCGTAATTGATCCTCCGCTCCCCCGCTCATCCGCCGGGCATCCCGGCGGCGATCCAGGCCAGAAAGGCCGCAGCGGCGGCCAGGAGGAGTTTGTCCACCAGCCCCTCCCAGCGCCGTCCCGGCCCTGCCTCCAGGGTGTCCACCTTCTTTTCCAGCCGCTCCACGCTCTCGCCCATGCTGCTTTGCCGCTGGGCCATCACCTCCACGGCGGTGGCCAGGCGGTTCACCGCGTCAATACGGCCGGAAAGCTCCGTGATGCGGTGGGAGTCGGCCCTGCACCGCTGCTCCACGTCCGTGAGGCGGTGTTCCATCTCCCGCTCGTCCATATTACCAGGCCACGTCCAGCTCGTAGGTCAGTGTCATGGCGCTGCCCGCCGGCCGCTGGGGGGTGCCCTCGGGCATCCGGTAGCAGGTATAGGCAAAGGGCATGGAGGCCCCGGCGGAATCATAGCAGGTCTTGATCCACTGGCCTCCAAAGGCCGTCATGGGGGCGGGCCCCACATGGAAGGCCCCCGGCGTCTTCTCCATGGGACCGGGGGGCACCAGTCCGTGGACAGCGCCGCTGCTCAGGTTGAACAGGGGGGAGCCGTAAAGGAAATAGTCGGCGTACCCCTCCTCAGAGGGTTTGTTGTAGTCCCTCCGGGCGTACCAGAAGCACCCGCCGTACAGGTAGGCCACCGTCTCGTCCCAGCGCACAAGATCGGGGCAGGCCTCCTCCAGGGCGACTTCCGTTTTGGTGATGGTGCCTGCCGCCGGGTCGCAGACATAGCGGCTGTAGCCCCGGTAGCCTGCCGCCGCCACCATCCAGTAGAGCTTCCCCTCCGCCGCCGCACCGCAGGCGGCAGTCTCGTAGACATACTCCTTGCCGGTGGTGATATCCCACTGGTTCAGGACCTCCTGGCCGTCGGCGGACACCTTCAGGACCTTATAGACGGCGGTGGTGGTGCCGGTGGGAGTGCCGCGGCACATCACGTATACCGTCCCGTCATCCTGGTCCAAAAAGACCCGCAGCGTCCTGGGATAGCCGGTACCGGTGCGGAAGGCCGCCATACCGGAAAGCTCCGTCAGGTCCACTCCCTCCTCGGCGGAGGCGTAGCAGTCCTGCCACAGGAGCTTCACATGGTAGGTGGAGTCCACGCTCAAAAGCGTTGCCCGGTAGCTTTTGCCCCTGGCGCAGTCATAGACCCGGCTCCCGGCGGAAAAGCCCACAAAGGGGGGCTCGTAGGCCGGAGCGGCCGCGCCGCTGCCAAGGGCAGCGGTGAGCCCCACCCAGTCCACCTGTCCCAGGGCCTGGGTGGGCAGGAAATCATAGACGTACTTGGCGGAGACCCCCGTCTTTGTGGCCCGGTTGTACCAGCTCTCCGAAGCGCGGTAGGTACCCTGGTAAAGGCCGCTCCCCGCCGCGCCGGGACGGCCGAAGCCGATGGGCTCCCCGGGGATGAAGGGCATCTTCATCTCTCCGCCGGTGTAGGGGTAGCTCCCTCCCTGGCAAAGCAGCAGGTCCGCCTTCATGGCGGTGGACTGGAAATTGGCGGTGCCTGCGATCTGGGCGGTGAAAACGTGGTTTTCCCCCCTGACCTGATGGAGCACCTTTCCCGTCACGGGGTCGGTGTAGCGCAGGGTCACTCTGCCCCGGCCCTGTACCCTGCGGCGGGGCAGCACGATTCTCTCATTCATATCCTTCCTTCTTTCTTATGTGTATTCCAGGGCGGCAGCCTCCCGGGCCGTCAGTTCCGGCACAAGGCACTGTGCGCTCTCCGCGCCCGACACCGGGCAGGCATCGGGAAAGGCCAGGATGGCCCCCTCCTCCGGAGAAAGGCCCGGAAGCCTGACGCGCCAGTCCTCGGCAAGATAGGGCAGCTCATGGGGCGCGCTGCCGTCCACCCAGAACTCCGCCGCAAAGGCGGGGACCAGCCGTCCGTCGGCAAAGCTGAGCCCCGCCTTGGCGTTGCCGTAGACCCGCACCTTCGTCTGCCCCCTCAGGTCCGCCCAGATACGGACGGCGCCGCCCCCCAGGTCCTCCGCCGCCGTGGGGACGATCTCCCCGGCGGAACCGAAGATGGCGGTCTTGTTGCAAAAGCGGCCGTAGCTGAAGCCTCCCAGACCATAGCGGTAGTCGATGAGAAAGGAGTCGTAAACCCCCGGCTCGTTCCAGCAGAGGGGGGCAAGGCCCCCGCCGGAAGCGCCGCCGCCCCAACCCCTGAGGCTGCGGCCCACGGCAAGGCCCGCCAGGAAGCTCTTTTTGTGATGGATCATCCCTCTCCCTCCTCCCAGATGATGGTGGTGGCATGGCCGTCGCCGTCGGTGATCCTCACGGGCACTGCCTCCCCGTTCTGCTCTGCGAATTCCACGCTGTAGCACACCGTCTGTCCCCCGTCCAGCGTCTCGGTGAAGGTGCCTCCGGCAAAGCCGGAAAAGTCCAGAGAGGCGGTCTTGCGCAGTCCCGCCAGGTCCAGATAGCCGTCCACCCCCATGTGAAGGCCGATCTCTTCCCCGTTGGGGGGAAGATAGCGCAGGTCGAAGCCGGAGCGGCGCTTGAGCATATAGGCCCGGTTAGCCCCGCTCTCGTCCCCTGCGCCGAAGATGCCGAAGGGGGCGTAATCACCGGTGAGGGCGTCCGTCCCGAAGCACAGGCTCTGCTTGACCAGCTCCGCGTAGCGGTACACGTACACCGGCCAGTCCGTGACGGCGGTGGTGGTAAAGATCCGCTGTCCCGCCTTGCGGGGATAGCCGTCCTCCCCCAGCTCCGCCTGGCCGTAGACGGCGTCCTCCCAGTAAAGGGGGGTTCCCTCCGGGGTCTGTGCCTGGAGGCGCCCGCCGGCGTATACGGCGCTGACGAAATCCAGCCGCTGCTCCCGGATGCGGATGTAGTTGTCATCCCCCTGGTCGCCGGAGAGGTACTTGGCGATGCGCCGGGAGGTGGAAAGGCTGTCCACCGTCAGCGCGGCGATGTCGCCCCGGGGAGCGTAGAGGGCCCCGGCGGAGAGCTGGCCGGAAATATCCACGTTGCCCGTAAGGCGGATGTAGCCGGAGTAGCTGTTGGGGCCGATCTTCAGGGTGATCTTGGCGGAAACGGTGCCGTCGGCCCCGGCGTGCTCCGTGACGGAAAGGGAGATGCCCTCCACGGTCTGCTGGATCTCGGAGATGTCCCCCTGGGCGCTTTGGATGAGGCTCTCCATGCCGGTGGAGCGCTGGGTAAGCTGGGCGATGTTCCCCTCCGCGTCCAGCACGGCGGATTCGATTTTTCCCGCCCGCAGCGTCAGGGCCGCCATGCCCTCCTGGGCGTCCCGGGCCACAAGGCCCGTGGCGTCATCCACATACCGCTTCGTGGCGGACTCCGTTTTCTCCTTGGGGTCCCGGCAAAGGTACAGGGGTCCCGTCATGGTGCCGCCGCTTTTGCGCAGCACATCTCCGGGGATGAGGATGGCCCCGCCCTCCAGGCTCTCGCCCCCCAGGGATTCCAGGGCGGGCACCAGCACCGTGTTGAGATAGGTCTGGATCTCGGTGTACAGGCTCTGGATGTCCTTGCGCACCTGGAGCTCGCTGGACTCATGGGTGGGGTAGTCCGCCGGGTCCTCCCAGTTTTTCGTAAAATTCAGTCTTTCCAGTTCCATTTACCGCTCCCTCCCCAAAAGCCGGTAGACCACCCTTGCGGAAAGAAGGGCCAGGTCCTCCCCGGCGGTGTCGTTTTCCAGCCGCATGGAGAAGTGGCGCACCCGGCGGCAGGGCGGGCGGCGCTTTGCCGCCACGGCGAAGGTGTTAACCCCCAGGTCCCGCTCCGTCAGGTCCCGGGGGGCGAGGCCCCTGGGGGCCACCCGGATGGGGGTGGGGTCCTCCCGCTCCTCCCAGTCCGTTTTGTAGCGGATGCGGGTACTGCCGCACCGGTCGCCCCGCACCGTGAAGATGACCCGCAGGACATCCTTCAGCCGGTCGTAGGTGCCGAAGTTCAGCGCCGGGAAGCGGTAGACCTTGGGGATGCCCGCGCCGTAGTCGCTGAAGACCCGGCCCAGCTCCGTCACCCGCCCGGCAGCGTTGAGGTGGAAGCGCTTTCCGCCCCAGCTCCACCAGCTGACGCCGTGGATGTTGGTAAAATAAAACCAGCAGGGCTTTTCCCCGCCGCTGAGGCGGTAGTCCCACACATAGGCGTGGCCGTTTACCATGAGCCAGTAGCGCTGGGCATCGTCAAAGCTGACGGCCCCTCCCGCCACCCGCAGGTCGTAAAGGAGGCCGGGCCGCCCGTCGCTGCCTCCCACGCTGCGGCTGACCAGGGAGACGTTGTTCTCGTAGGCCGCGCTGGCGGAGCGCAGCAGATGGACCCCCGAGCGGCTGTTGGCAAAGACCAGGTTGTTCTCGATGAGCTGGATGCTCCAGGGCAGGTCGCAGCCGATCTTGTCGTTCACCCGCTGGTAGGCCAGGGAGATGCTGTCCCGCCCGTTCACCTCCTCCACGGAAAAGGCCGTCTTGCCGATGCTCCGCTCCTTGAACACCACCAGCTCCGTATACTGCTTGCCAAAGCCGGTAACGGTTTCGGCGCTGTCGCCGCAGAGGTTGTAAAAGGGCATGGGAAAGTAGCCGGGATTCATGGCCAGGTCGTCGTTTCCGTTCCAGAAAATGGCGTTGGGCTGGGCCGCGCAGCCTCCCAGCACCATGCACACCTGCACCCCGCCGCCATAGACGGCGGCATACCGGCAGCTCATCACGCTGGCTTTCGCCTCCGGGTTCTCCTTCCGGTAGACGATCTCCACGCTGTTCTCTCCCTCCGCCGGCGCTTCCAGGAAGGTCACATCCCCAAAGAGGAGGTCTGCCTCATAGTCCTCCCCCGGGGTGAGGAGGACGCCGTCCACCCGCACCTCCTCCACCGCGTCCAGGTCCCCCTCGGGGAGGACGTAGGTGGAGAGGGCAAAGTCCAGCACGAAGGTGATGTCCGTGCCGCTGCCCGGCGCGGTGGTGAAGGTGACGGTGCCGGTGGTGAGATTCACATCATAGAGGGCCGGGCTCACCACCTCCGCGCCGAAGTACACCGTCTCCACCCCCACAAGGCCGCTGGCCTCCGACGCCCCCAGGGCAAAGACGCGGCTGGTCCCATTCCCCTGCTTTACCACGTTCACGGCGTTGACGCCGGGGTTGTACTTCACCCGTTTACGCCCGGTCAGGCGGTTTTCCGGCTGGTAGAGGTCGCCGCTGCCCGTCCGTGGGTCGGCATTAAGCAAAATGGTGGGGGTGTATGCCAGGTCCTCCACCTTCGTCACGGTAAAGAGCTTCTCCCCCTCCGGGGTGTAGGCGATGCGGAAAAAGCCGCCCCGGTTCTTGTAGTAAAGATGCTCCCCATAGCGGAAAAAGGTGCCCCGGTCCCTGGGCACGCCGGAAAAGACCTCCTCCAGGGCATAGAAGCGGTCATCCCCCGGGGCGGCGGTGTGGTCCAGGGCGTAAAGCTTGCCTGAGATGTGAAGGAAGGTCCTGTCCCAGAAGGGCTCGCCGCTGGCCGCATAACCCACGGCGCCCTCCGCCTGCGCCGTCACGTAGGTCTGCCCCTCCCGGCTCTGGAGGGAGCCGTCCTCCCACCAGAGGTTCTGCATCTCCGGACTTTCGTTCCCTTCCAGCTCTGTCTCCTGCTCCCAGAGGTTCAGCCCTCCGTCCAGGCGCCGGAAAATCACCGTCCGCTCGCCGCTGCGCCCGCTCACAGGAGCCCACCCCCGGAGAACTGGTAGGCGTCCCACACGCTGCCAACGCCGCACCAGGGAGGCAGCATCATGTTGTCCAGGAACTTTTCATAGCTGTGCATCAGGACGTTGTATACGAATTCGTCCTCCGGCAGCGCCAGCTTGGCCGCCGCATAGAAGGTGGCGGCGTACACGGTGTCCGCCTCCTCATCGTACTCGTAGTCGTCCTCGGGGTCCTCGGGCAGCAGGCGGGGATAGCGGTAGTAGTCGATGAGGTATCTGCCCTTGGGGGTCAGGATGGCCCTGTCCTCCAGCATCCACCATTCGTGGGCGGTGCGGGTGGTGTCCCCGTTCTCATCCACCTCCCACACGCCGCAGCCCTTCAGGGCCCGGAAGTCCTCCGGCAGGGGATGCTTCACCTTGTCTCCCACGGCCTCGCCCCCCTCCAGGTAATAGTGGTGGTTCCGGGGCTTGACCAGGCTGCACACGCACATCACCGCCTCGTTCATGGCCCCCGGGATGCGGGAAAGGTCGTCCCGCTGGCCGTTATAGGCGGGGGAGATGGCCTCTCCCCCCAGGGTGGCCCGGTTCAGGTGCTCCAGCACCTTCCGTTTGATCAGTCCGTATTTCATTTCATGCCTCCTTCGTTTGCTTTTGCCTTCAGCTCGTCGATCAGCTCCTGCTTGCGGGGGATGTGGCCCTCGGGCAGGCGCTCCAGATACTGGACCAGGTTCAACGCCCCCTCCCGGCGGAGGTTGTCCAATGTCTGCGTCAGGGCGATCTCGCTGAAATAAGTACTCTCTCCCACGTCGCAGGAAACCTTCAGCCAAAGGTCCTTGAAGCAGGAGAAGTCGAAGCATTCCACCGCCTTGCGGCAGCGCTTTTCCGTGGCCAGCAGGCCCGTGCCGCTCTGGATCACCGGCGCGCCGGAGGGCGAGGTGAGGAGCTCGGTGAACTCCCGCTCCACCACCACATGGCGCCGGGCGTAGTAGGTGCCCATCATGTCCAGCAAAATGGCGCCGATGTCCTCCACCCACTCGTAAAGCCCCGCCCGCACGTTTTCCAGGGGCACCTGGGCGTTGGTCTGCAAGACGATGAGGGCGGAGGTGTTCTCGGCCTTGGCGGTGCCCAGCTGGGCGTCGGTGGCCCCCAGGCACTCCTTGGTATAGGCCATGGCTTTGTCGATGAGGGCAAAGATCTGGTTGCTCATCTCGGCAGGCTGCAGGTTGTAGGCCACCTGGGAAACGCTCTGCCCGGGCTGCAGGCCGTGGACGCCGATGGCCTGGCCCACTTCGTTGGTCCAGGCGGAGACGATGTCCGCGTTGTACACCGTCTTGGGGAAGGCCATGAGCTGCAGGTGCCGCATGGCCGTTGCGAACATGGTGTTGATGAAGATCTGGTTGGGCACCAGTCCCGTCACCAGGGCCCGGCCGTGATACTGGTTCTTCTGCTTTTCCCAGTTGCCCCAGGCGATGGGATAGCGGGAGAGGCCCGTGTCCACATCCTCGTAGATCACAGCGCTCCTGGTGGCCTTGGTGACGTGGACCGTCCCCGTTCCCTTCTTTGTGTAGAGGTAGACGTAGAGGGCCTTGGCGTTGCTCTCGTCACCCCCCAGCTCCGTCTTTCCGCCCACGCCCCTCATGCCGCCGTTATCTCCGTCGGCCTCGATGTCTCCGCTGCCGCCCCAAAGGGCCTGCTCCTGGCGCAGGTTCTCCACGGTGTCCCGGCCCACGATGAGGATGTAGGGCTGGACCTCCACCCGCTGGTCATTGGGGTTTCCGAACATCACATTGATGCCGTCCACCAGCTCCATGCAGATCTCGCCCCGCTCGCCTCCGAAGGCCGCGCCGAAGGGCGCCGCCTGGGGATCGAAGTAAAAGTGGGCACAGTAGTCGCCGGTCTGGGCCCCGTCGAAGAGGGCCTCCCGGACCCGGTAGTCAAACCGGAACTTCTCCAGCAGGTTCTTCACCGCCGCGTTGGCAAAGGCCACCGCCCCGCCCTGGGGGTCCGCCCTGCTGCCGCCGTCATAGTAGGCCAGGGGCTCGTAGCGGATGGTCACGGCGGAGCTGGTGAGGCTTGCGATGAACAGGCTGGCCACCCGCTTGAGGATGTTGAAGGTGGGCTTGGGCAGGCTCCGCATGGCGGGGGTATCCGGCAGGTGGAGCCACTGGTTCCCCGCGAAAAATTCCGTGTTGGTCTCCACCAGCGCATACTGGTTGGGGACCAGGCGGTTGTTGTAGCTCCTCCCCTCCTCGTAGAGCTTCCATGCCAGGGGAAGATCATTGTGCCTCATGTGCAGACCTCCTCATTGTGCAGCATTCCATAGGCCCGCTCGGCGTTGTAGCTTTGCAGGGCGGAGAAGGCCTCCTCCCTCAGCCGCTGCGCCTCCTGCCCGGTCTCCGGCGGGGCGGAGGGGACCTCCCTCTCCCGCAGCTTCCAGCCCAGGACGCCTCCTGCGCCGAAGGCGCACAGAACCACCGCCGCGCCCAGCGCGCCCAGTAACATTTCCATATGGTTCCTCCTTTCTCTCCGGGGCCTGCGGCCCCGCGTACCGCCGGGGGGGGGCGGAGGGCGGATGCCCTCCGCCTTGTCCCCTCAGCGGTTTCAGCCCACGTTCACCTCAGCGGTGCCCCAGGCCACGGCCTTGCCGCTGCTGTCCAGCTCCACAACGCCCACCACCGTCTCATTGTTCACGCTGACGGCGGCGCCGCTGGCGGTGAGAGCCGTGCCGCCGCTGTAGGCCTGGCCGTAGGCAGGCACGGTCAGCCCGGAGGCGGAGGCGGCCAGTACGTACTTCCAGCTGTTGCCGCTCTCGGGAGTGGAGGGCTCCACCAGGATGGAGGTGCTGCCGGAAGAGGCGGCGGCGGTCATCACGTTCAGGGGCTTCAACACCGCCTGGGCGCCGTGGTAGTAGATGGCGTCCGCCTTCTCCTTCAGCACGAAGCAGTCGTAGATGAAGCGGCCCTCCACCAGCCAACCGGAGATGCCGGGGGGATCGTCATGGATCTTGTATTCCTCCAGCTGCTTGGGGGCGGTGGCGGCGCTGGGATAGGTCAGCAAAAAGGCCGCGCCGGCGGGCAGGCGGGAGGCGGGGACCTTTACGATCTTGCAGCCGTCCACCTCGCCGATGATGCCCTTGGAGAGCATTTCCTGGGAGGTATCGCCGTAGCGCATGAAGGCGCTGTCCTGCTTGAGGAGGTTGGCGAACTTGTAGGTGCAGAAACACACCCGGCCGCTGTCGGGCACGTTTTTGTTGCCCAGGCACTCCATGCCCGCCAGGAAGCTCTCATAGGCGTTGGCCTTGGTGATGGCGGTGGTGGCGTAGTTGCCCCGCTCCGTGGCCTTGGCGGCAAGGCAGCGGAACACATAGGTGTCGTACTCGGGCACCACCACCTCCGCCAGCTGGCGGCTGAGGGCCTTGCCTGCGTCCATCACCATCTGGCTCTGGGCGCGGTCGCCCCGGTCGATGATGAAGGTATAGGCCCTGTCCCGGTTGATGGTGAGGGTCTGGACGGTGCGGCTCAGGTCGTCCGGCTGGCCGTAGCGGCTGGTGCCGGAACGGGTGTAGTCCTTCATGGGGACTACGGGGATGGAATACACGTTCACGGTTTTCACGCCGGTGAACTTGTAGTCGTTGTTCAGCGCCAGCATGGCCTGGGAGGCCCTTGCAAAGCGCTCGTCGATCTTGGTTGCGTACTTGGAAGCGAGATTCATTCCGCCTGCCATATCAGATCATCCTTTCAACAGTTGTTTTTTCGGGGGATGTATCCCCCTTCTTTTTTCAGGTCCGGGCTCGCCGTCACCACACCACGCTCTCAAAGCCCCGCTCAAAGTCGGAGCCGGCGCCCTTTGAGGGGCCGCTGCCCCGCACCCCCTTCACGGGGGCCCTTGCGGCGGCGGATGCGTTTTGCTTCAGGACCCGGTTCTCCTCCCGGAGGGTCTGGGCGGCTTTTTCCGCCTGTCGTCCCTGCCAGACGGCATAGGCCGAGATCAGGCTCTCCCCCTGGGCGGCAAGGTGCGCCACCTCATCGGGGATCTCCGTGAAATCGGGGTACAGGCGCTGGAGCTGACGGACCTCCTCCGCATAGTCCCTGGCGCCCTCCCGGCGCTCCTTCATGGCGTCGAAGGCGTAGGACTTCTGCAGCCGGGCCACCACCTCCTCCTCGGAGAGGGTGACCTCCTTTTCCTCGTGGTTGACCTTCAGCTTGTAGGTTCTCGGCGGGGCATCCGCTCCGCCGGCCGTGGGAACGCCGTCCTCGGCGCCCTCCGTGGTGGGGAGGGGCGCTTCCTCCGCTCCGGCAAACAGATCCTCCCCCTCGCTCCAGCCGTCGGGGAGCAGGGGCTCTTCCCTGCCGAAATTCCATTCCTGTTCCTGCATACGTTCGTCTCCTTTCATGGTGAGAAAGATATACAAAAACCGCCCGTAAGGCGGTCATTGTCCAAATGATCCGGGGCGTTGTTCCCCTTTGCAAAAATGCTTCCCTGCACCGCCCCCCAGGGGCCCGGCACCCTCAGTACACCTCATAGGCCTCCGCGCCGAAGCCTCCGGACTCCCGGACCTCACTTCGTTCCCCGGCGCTGGCGAACAGATAGGAGAGGGCCTGGGTGCTGGAGTCCACCATGTCGTCGTGCTTCCCGGCGGGGAAGGCGCTCCACTGGTCCATGTACTCCTCCAGCCATGCCGCCCCCCGGGGCAAAAACACATGGCCGCTTTCGATGGCAGGGGACACGGCGTTGACCCGGGCGGTCTTGCCGCCCTGGGGATTCACGCCGATGCAGAACATCTCCCGCCGCAGCACGTTGATGACGGCACTGCCGTTGGCCTTGTCCTCGATGAGGACGGCCCTGGCCCCGGGATACATCCTGCGCATCTCCCGGATGGCCCCCAGGGTCCCGGTGAAATCCAGGTGTTGGTTGCGGCAGTCCCGGAGAAAATAGTCGTTTCCCCGCTTGCCCCAGACGGTGATGGCCACAAAGTCGCTGCGCTCCGTCCCCTTGAAGGCGGCGTCCACGCTGATGACCTCGCTTGCAAAGGTGCCAGCCTCCTCCGGGCGGTAAAACCGCCACCAGCTCCGCTTCACCAGGTTTCCCTCCTCCACCCGGGGAGCGCACTGGTAAAGGGCCCTCCAGGCCCTCTGTCCCCCCTGCTCATCACAAAGGTAGCTGCTTTTGAACTGCCGGAGCCATACGCTGTCCTTCCCCAGCTCCGGGCAGAGAGGCTCCCCCGGCTTTCTGCCCAGGGGATCCTTCTCCTCCGCCTCCACCGGCAGCCGGATCAGGCGGATATTCTGTTCCGTCCGCAAAAGGCGGGCCGCCAGGTCGTCCTCGTGCCAGGGGGTCATGATGAGGATCACCTTGGCCCCCGCCGCCAGACGGCTTTTGAAGGAATTCTGCCACTCCTCCCAAAGTCTGCGGCGCACCACGGGGCTGTCGGCCTCCAGGCGGTTTTTGATGGGATCGTCCAGGATCATCAGCTCCGCCGGATTTCCCGTGACGCCGGAGAGGATGCCCCGGCTGATGAGCCGCCCGGCATGGAAGCGCAGCTCAAATTCCGTGGCCCGGTCGATGCCGCCGATCTCCACGCCGAAGAGGGTAGCGCCGAAGCACCGCAGCTTCTCTTTGTTCCGCCGGGCGAAGCGCTCGGCGGAGGCGTCGTTGTAGGATCCCAGGATCACCCGCTTTTCCGGCCACCGGCCCAGATACCAACTGGGCAGTGTCTCCGTCAGCGTCATGGACTTCCCGTGCTGGGGCGGGGTCTCGATGACCAGGATGTCATAGGCGTTGCCGCTCTCCGTTTCCAAAAAGCGCTGCACCTGCTCCGCCAGAAAGGCGGACATGGCGGTCCTTTTCCACGCCTGTCCATGGACATAGGCAAGGTAATCGCCGTAATTCCTGCGGGCCAGCTCCCGGGCGGCCAGCTCGGCCCGCAGGGCGGAAGCCATCTCCATCACGTTCCCTCCCGCCGCTCCAGCATGGCCCGCAGAGTCTCATCGGGCAGGTGCTTCAGCGCCTCCTCCGTCACCGGCTCCTCCTGGCCGTCCATGGTGTCCCGCACCAGGCGGAAGGCCGCCGTGTCGCCCTTGGCGGCCCGTTCCACCTGGGCCTGGGTCAGCAGGTCCATCCACGTCCCCTCGTATCCCAGGGCCCGGAGCCGTTCCTTCTGCGCCCCGTCCTCCACGGGCCGGGAAAGGGCCTGGCGCAGGATGCTGCCAAATCGTTTTTGTTCCAATCCGTCCTCTCCTCCCGTCTTTTCAGAAAAAAAGAGCCCAGGCGGTTTCCCGTCTGACCTCTTTTCTTTCCAGTATGAAGAATAACGCCTCCGCCCGGTGCAAAACAAGTGGTCTTTGCCGCAATCACCGCATCCCCCGGATGAACCACAGCACCATCCTCAGCTCCCTCTCGTCCGCGCGGCGCAAAATCCTCACGATCTCCTCCAGCAGCCGCTCATTTTGCATCCGCCCGCCCCCTTCCGATTGAAACATTTGTTCGATTCATGATTCAAGTATAACACCAGTCTCATGGTAATGCAACCCATTTTTCACAAGTTTCTTGTCTTTCCTGCTGTTGACAGTCCATTTTCTTCCCCGTATAATAAAAAAGGACCGCCCCGCAGGACCATAAAACCGCCAAAAGGAGCCACGGCTATGACACCTGATTTTCTCACCGTAAACGGCATTTCCTACCGCGTTTTGAGCCTTCTGGGCCTCGGAAAGGGCGGCTATTCCTACCTGGTAGAAAGCGCCGCCGGGGAGCGCTTCACCCTCAAGCAGATCCACCACGAGCCCTGCGCCTACTACCAATTCGGCGACAAGCTGGCCTCGGAGCTGCGGGACTATGAGCGCCTTTCCGCCCTGGGCGTACCCATGCCCCGCCTTCTGGCGGTGGACCGGGAGGCAGAGCGCCTCCTGAAGGAATATGTGGAGGGGGACACCGTCTATGACCTGGTCCTCACCGGCCGTATGGAGGCACGCTGGCTGGACTGGATGGAAGCCCTATGCCCCCGGCTCTACGCCGCCGGGCTGAACATCGACTATTTTCCTACCAACTTCATCCCCCGGGGAGAGGGCCTCGTCTACGTGGATTATGAATGCAACGGCTATATGGAGGAGTGGGATTTCCAGCACTGGGGCGTGAAGTACTGGTCCAGAACGCCGGACTTCCTGGCCTATGAGGCCCGGCGCCGCCCCTGATTTTTCGAGAAAAATTTTTTCGCAGCACTCGACAACGCTAAAGTGATGAAGTAAAATGCAGAAAACCGATGAGGAAGAGTGAGTAAGCTTCATCCCCTTTTCCCAAGAGAGCTGCAGGCGGTGTGATTGCAGTGAAAAGCGTGGGGCTAAATGGACTTCCGAGGGCAATCAGAAACAAGGGCCGTTTTCAGGACCGGCACTTGAAGTATGTGAGACGGAGCATGACTCTCCGTGAACAAAGGTCTGCGTATGTTGGTACGCGCAAAGTGGGCGCATTATAAGGATGCGTCAAGCCGGGTGGCACCGCAGGAGTATTACATCCTGTCCCAGCAGATTTTATCTGGGACAGGATGTTGTTTTTTTCTGTCCCAAACATTCAGAAAGGAGACAGAACCATGGCAAACGAACACATCCCCTACAAGATCTATCTGGAAGAAAAGGAGATGCCCACGGCGTGGTACAACCTGCGGGCCGACATGAAGAACAAGCCGGCGCCCCTTCTCAATCCCGGAACCCACCGGCCCATGAGGGCCCAGGAGCTCTCCGGCGTCTTCTGCGACGAGCTGATCCGCCAGGAGCTGGACAACGACACCCCCTATTTTGAGATTCCCGAAGAGATCCGCAGCTTTTACAAGATGTACCGCCCCTCTCCCCTGGTCCGGGCATACTGCCTGGAGGAAAAGCTCCAGACTCCCGCAAAGATCTACTACAAGTTCGAGGGCAACAACACCAGCGGCAGCCACAAGCTGAACTCCGCCATCGCCCAGGCCTACTACGCCAAGAAGCAGGGCCTCAAGGGCGTTACCACCGAGACGGGCGCCGGCCAGTGGGGCACCGCCCTTTCCATGGCCTGCTCCTACTTTGGCCTGGACTGCAAGGTGTACATGGTGAAGTGCTCCTACGAGCAAAAGCCCTTCCGCCGGGAGGTCATGCGCACCTACGGCGCATCGGTCACTCCCTCCCCCTCCATGGAGACCGAGGTGGGCAGGAAGATACTGGCGGAGCATCCGGGTACCACGGGAAGCCTGGGCTGTGCCATTTCCGAGGCGGTGGAAAAGGCGGTCACCAGCCAGGGCTACCGCTATGTGCTGGGCAGCGTGCTGAACCAGGTGCTGCTGCACCAGTCCGTCATCGGCCTGGAAACCAAGACCGCCCTGGACAAATACGGCATCAAGCCCGATATCATCACCGGCTGCGCCGGAGGCGGCTCCAACCTGGGCGGCCTGATCGCTCCCTTCATGGGGCAAAAGCTGCGGGGCGAGGCGGACTACCGTTTCATCGCCGTGGAACCCGCCTCCTGCCCCAGCTTCACCCGGGGCGTGTACGCCTATGATTTCTGCGATACCGGCATGGTTTGTCCCCTTGCGAAGATGTATACCCTGGGCAGCGGCTTCATCCCCTCTCCCAATCACGCAGGCGGCCTGCGTTATCACGGCATGAGCTCCATTCTCTCCCAGCTGTATCACGACGGCCTCATGGAGGCGGTCTCCGTCAAGCAGACGGAGGTCTTTGAAGCCGCCGAGCAGTTCGCCCGGGTGGAAGGCATCCTGCCCGCCCCCGAAAGCTCCCACGCCATCCGCGTGGCCATCGACGAGGCCCTCAAGTGCAAGGAGACCGGCGAGGCCAAAACCATCGTTTTCGGCCTGACCGGCACCGGCTACTTTGACATGGTGGCATATGAGAAGTTCCACAACGGAGAGATGAGCGATTACATCCCCACCGACGAGGAATTACAGCAGTATGCCGCACGGCTTCCGAAAATTGATTGATCTACCGTAAAACCTCATTCCAATTCAAACGGCGGCAGGGATTTCTCCCTGCCGCCGCTTTTTTCAGGCGTATCTCAAATTGACGCTTCTGTTTTTCAAGGGAATCCCCTTATACCGTTCTCGTCACCACACCGGAGAAGCTGAACCATCCCCTGGGGTCCCGGAGCGCGCCCACCAGATTCTCCCGCAGCTTCCAGGCCGTTCCCTCCTGGAAGAGGGGCGTCAGGGCCGCGTCGGAGAGCAGCAGATCCTCCGCGTCGTGGAGGCAGCCCATGCGGGCGGTGCCGTCGGCGGCGGTGGCGATGATGGACATGAGGGTATCGTAGGCGCTGTTTTCATAGCGGGCAACGTTGTGTTCGGAATCGGAAATCCAGTCCATGAGGAAGGATTCGGCATCGTTGCACTCCGCCGTCAATTCCACCCCGGCCATGGTGAAGCCGCCGTTTTGGAGGGCCGCCTCCATTTCCTTGGCGGAAACCGGGACGGGAGTCAGCTGCATCCCGATGGCCGTGCGAAGCTGCCGGCACAGCTCGGAGGCCACAACGCCGCCGTTTCCCTCATCCACATAGAGGTATTCCAGCTCGCCCAGCTCCGCGCCGCTCTCATAGCCTGCCGCCGCCAGCATTTCCTGGGCGTCCAGGCAGTTCTGGGCGTAAAGCTGGGGGTCATTGTCGATGATGGCGCCGCCCCGGGCACGGAAATCCCCCTCCTCATTTTCCGGCACGCCCCGGGGCACCAGGCCCTCCGCGGCCGACGCCGTCACACCTGCGGCGGCGGCCAGGGCGTTGCGGTCAATGGCCTTCACCACCGCCTGGCGGATGCTCTGGTCCTGGAAGGGACCGTAGGCGCAGTTGAACACCAGGGCGCCGGTGGAGAGGGTGGGGATGGCCGTCCAGGCTTCGTCGGCCGCCAAGGCCGTCAAAGCCTCCTGGGTCAGGGGCCACAGAACGTCCGCCTCCCCGCTGTCGTAGAGGGCCTCTGCCTCCTCCGCCGTACCGGTGAAGCAAAAGCGGATGGCGGCGGGGCCGTTGTGTTTGCTGTGGTTATAGTACTTCTCACTGGCTGCCGCGGTAAGGGCCGTCCCCTCCTGCCAGTCCGTCACCAGATAGGGTCCGTTGACCACCAGGGCCGTGGGGTCGCTCCACCAAGGGGCCTGCTCCGTCTGGGAGGAGGCGCTCTGAGCATCGTCTTCACCGGTATTTTCGCCGGGGACCTCCCCCACCACATCTTCCCGCAGGGGCATGGTGGCGGGGGCGGTGCATACATCCCGCAGGAACCAGTCGTAATTGCCGTTCAGAACCACCACCAAGGTGGCATCGTTTTTCGCGCTCACCTGCAAAAGGGACAGGTCGCCGCTCTCCCGGGCCTCCTCATAGCCGCACACCACCTGCAAAAGGGAGGCGTGGGGGGATTCGTTGGCGGGGTCGATAAGCCGCCGCCAGGCGTAGACGAAGTCCGCCGCCTTCACCGCCCGGCCGTCGGACCACTTGGCGCTGCGCAGGCGGAAGGTATAGGTCACGGTGCCGTCCACATTCGTCTCGCTGTCCACGCTTTTGGCCATGCCGCTGACGGCGGAGGTGGCGCCGTTTGCGTCCACGCTCAGGCGCATCAGGTTTTCATACAAATGGACAAGAACCGTCTGCTCGCTGACTGTCTCGGCGTAGATGGGGTCCAGAGTCTGGGGCGCGGAGCCGACAGCCGCGGAAAGGGACAGCCCGTCGCTGTCCCTGGTGCAGCCGGCCAGCAGGGTACAGCAAAGGGCGGTGGCGGCCAGCAGGGCCGCCGTGCGTTTTAACATCTGCATAGATCGCCTCTCGGTCACTTGCTTTCCACCACGGAAAGCTTTCCATCCTCGCCGAACTTCACGGGGATGATCTCGTTGCGGGTCTTCTGGGCAATATCCTCGATACGCAGCTTGGCGGGGTAATCCGCGATCAGGCTCACGGCAACACCCTGGCGGCGGGCGCGGCCGGTGCGGCCGATGCGGTGGACATAGTCCTGGTTCTCATCGGGCACATCGCAGTTGAACACGATGTCCACATCGTCCACATCAATGCCGCGGGCGGCCACATCGGTGGAGACGAACACCCGCAGCTTCCCCTGGCGGAAGCGGTCCATCACCTGCTCCCGGCGCTTCTGGGGGATGTCGCCGTGAATGCACTCGGCCTCCACGCCCTCCATCTGGAGAAACTTGGTGATGCGCTCCGTGGAGCCCTTGGTGTTGCAAAAGGCCATGCAGCGGTCAAAGCCGGTCTCCTCCAGGATGCGGGCGATGGTGGAGGCCTTCTCGTTCTGGGCCACCTCCATGCGGAACTGCTTGATGTCGGGCTTGTTCTGCTCGTCCTCCCGGACGGTGATCTCTACCGCGTCCCGCTGGTAGACCCAGGCGATGTCCATGACCTCCCTGGAGATGGTGGCGGAGAACAACCCCAGGTTGCGGCGCTTGTTCATCTTATCCAGAAGCCGGGTCACATCGTGGATGAAGCCCATGTCCAGCATCCGGTCAGCCTCGTCCAGCACCACGGTCTGGGCCGTTTCCACCCGGACGGTGCGGCGCTTCATGTGGTCGGCCAGGCGGCCGGGGGTAGCCACCACGATCTGGGGCCGCTTTTTCAGCGTGTCGATCTGCCTGCCGATGGGCTGTCCCCCGTAGAGGCACACGCACCGCACCCCGGCCTTAAAGGTGGCCAGGAGCCGCAGCTCGTCGGTGATCTGGATGGCCAGCTCCCGGGTGGGGGCCAGGATCACGGCCTGGACATTCTCATCGGCGGGGTCGATGTGCTCCACAATGGGGATGCCGTAGGCAAAGGTCTTGCCGGTGCCGGTGGGGGCCTTGGCAGTCACGTCCTTCCAGTCCATCATGGGGGGGATGCACCCGGCCTGGACGGGGGTAGACCACTCAATATTGCGCTGGGCAATGGCGCGCAGAATCTCCGGCGAGAGGTTCAAGCTCTCAAACCGGACGCCCTGAGTGAATTCTTCCATAATCAGTCCTCGTTTTCTTTCTCTCGCGGGCAGGGGGTCTTTTCCCGCGCCGTTCCTTCCGGAAGGCGGGTCCCGAAGCCCCTCCGGGGCTTCCCGCACATTGTTTTTGTCGCATAATATACCAGTTTAATTGATATTATACAGTCCCCGGCGGAAAATGTAAAGCACCGGCGGGTCCCCTTTCCCCCGAAAAATCACAGGATCTGCGGAGAAATCCCCCAAAAAGCAGCCTCCCGCACCCGCTTTGGGGGCCGGAGGGGCCCATCTGACGCCAAATGTCTTGCCAGGGGCCGCCGGAGATGGTATCCTGTTCCCATGATGACTTATGAACTGATCCGCTCCAAGAGACGGACCCTATCTCTTGAGATCACAAAGGACTGCCGGGTGCTGGTGCGCGCCCCCCTGAGGCTTTCCAAGGAAACCATCGACCGCTTCGTCTCCGGCCAAGGAGACTGGATCGCCGCCCATCTGGAGGCCGCCTGCCAGCGGGCCCAGACCGCCCCGCCTCCGGCCACGGAGGAGGAGATCGCAGTCCTGAAGGAGCGGGCCCGGGCGGTGCTGCCCGGGAAGGTGGCCTATTGGAGCGCTGTGACGGGGCTCAGGCCCACCGGGCTGCGGATCACCACGGCCCGGAAGCGATACGGAAGCTGCAGCGGCACCAACAGCCTTTGCTTTTCCTGCTTTCTCATGAATTACCCGGAGGAGGCCATCGACCTGGTGGTGGTGCACGAACTGTGCCACATCCGGGAGAAGAACCACGGGCCCGGCTTCTACGCCCTCCTTGCAAAATACCTGCCTGACCACCGGGAGCGGAAAAAGCTGCTGAAATAAAGAAATGCCGCCCAAGTGCTCCATCTCATAGGGAAACAAAGTAAACCCCCAGGGGCACTACCGGTACGGAATAAATGAAATAGCCGCAATTTATCCTTCGATGAATTGCGGCTATTTCTTTTTGGCGGAGAGAGCAGAGGTAAAGGACGATGTCATACCAGTGAGGAATTGTTTCGCACGGTTGCGCACGTTATGCATGGATAATAGAAAAAGCCACATGAAACCGTCTTAACAAATGATGATTCAAAATGAGATGCCA